>WRAA01000177.1 GCA_009780445.1 Defluviitaleaceae bacterium | reverse complement strand
GGTGGAGCCGGCAAGGCCGCCCTTGATCGCGTCGAAAACCTTCTCCGGCGAGACCCCCGCCTTGGTGCTCAGCATAAGAGCCTCGGACACAGCCGCGATATTAAGCGCGACGATGATCTGGTTCGCCAGCTTGGTCGTGCTTCCCGCGCCGATATCCCCGCAGTGTACGACCGAAGCCGCCATCGCGCCGATAACTTCGCGCACCTCGTTAAACGCGGCCTCGTCGCCGCCGACCATCACGGACAGAGTGCCGTCAACGGCTTTAGGCTCCCCGCCGGAGACAGGCGCGTCCAGCATCCTTACGCCCTTTTCGGCGCAGGCCGCGTTGACCTCCTGCGCAACACCCGGCGCGATAGACGACATATCGAACACTATCGTACCGCTTGCGGCATGTTCCAGCACGCCGCCCGCGCCAAGCACAACTTCCTTCACCTGCGGCCCGTTCGGAAGCATGGTGATGATCAGCCCGCACGCCTTGGCGACGTCGGCAACGGATGCCGCGCCTGTCGCGCCGGCGTCGGCCACGTCCTTTACATTCGCTGCAACTATGTCATACGCCAGCACATTATGCCCGGCCTTCAGCAGATTCTTCACCATAGGCTTGCCCATGATCCCCAGCCCGATAAACCCTATCTTCATGCACACCGCTCCCTACTTATTCATCTTCAAAACAGCCTCTTCGATAGCCTTGGGCGTAAGCTCATAATGCTCCATCAGCTCGTTAAAGTTATGCGCAGATCTGCCGAACTCATCCCTCACGCCGATAAACTCCGTCGGCTTGGGGTTGCCGCGCATAGCTTCGGCCACGGCGGAACCCAGCCCGCCCACAATGCTGTGCTCCTCCGCCGTAACAACGGCCTTGCACGAACCCACAGCCGCCAGGACCTTTTCCGCGTCCAGCGGCTTGATGGTGTGGATGTTCACAACCTTCACAGACACCCTGCCTTCGAGTGCCGCGGCGGCTTTTAAGGCCGGGCCCACCATGTAACCCGTCGCCAGAACAGCCACATCCGTGCCGTCCTTCATAACCACAGGCTCGCCGATGACAAATGGCTTGTCCTCCGGGGTCACGCTCTCATAGTCCGCGCGGCTGATGCGCAGATACACAGGCCCTACGTGTTCCACGGCCGCCAGCGTAGCCCGGTACGCCTCGTTAGGGTCTGCCGGACAGATTACGGTGATGTTGGGCAGGGCGCGCATTGTCGCGATATCTTCGACAGACTGGTGGGTGGCTCCGTCGCCGAAGTCGGAAAGGCCGGCCGACGACCCGCAGATCTTCACATTCACATTGCCGATAGCCACGGATTGGCGTATCTGGTCGTAGGAACGCCCCGTCGAAAATACGGCGAAGGAGTTTGTAAAGGGTATCTTGCCCACAAGGGCAAGCCCCGCCGCCATGGATGTCATGTTAGCTTCGGCGATACCAACTTCCAGGTGCCGCCCGGGAAACTCCGTCTCGAACATCTTGCCCATGGTAGAACCGCCCAGATCGGCGTCCAGCACCACTATCTTATCGTTTACACGGCCCGCGTCGATCAACGCCTGCCCATATGCTACCCTCTGATTTGCGTGCGGCATGTTAGTTCTCCTCCCCTGAAAAAACGGCCATTGCGGCGTCGTACTGTTCCTGCGTAAGCGGGGCGTTGTGGAAGCCGACGGGGTGCGCCTCTGAAAAGTCCAGCCCCTTGCCCTTCACCGTAGACGAAACTATCACGCTCGGCACGCCCTTCGCTTCGCCGGCGGCGTAAAGCCCCTTGAGTATGTCCTCCATATCGTGTCCGTCTATCTCCAGCACATTCCAGCCGAAGGCTCTCCACTTGTCCGCGATGCTGCCCAGGCTGAAGCGGCCTTCGATGGTGCCCTGCGCCTGCTTGTCGTTCTTGTCTACGATGGCCACAAGGTTGTCCAGGCCGAACCTTGCCGCGGCCATGGCCGCTTCCCAGTTCTGCCCCTCGGCAAGCTCGCCGTCGCCCATTATGACGTATGTCGTGGCGGGGTTGTTATCCATGCGCAGGCCAAGGGCCATGCCGCACCCGATGGAAAGCCCCTGCCCAAGCGAACCCGTGCCGGCCTCAATGCCGATATGCCCGCTCTTAATTAAGTCCGGGTGGCCTTGCAGCATGGAGTACAGCTGCTTTGTGTCCCGCAGCTCTTCCTTTGGGAAGTAGCCCGCCTCGGCCAGCGCGGAGTATTGCAGTATGGCGATATGCCCCTTGCTAAGTATCACGCGGTCTCTGTCGGCCATGTAGCGGTTTTGCGGGTCGTGCTTCATCTTGTGGAAGTAGAGCGCGGCCATCACATCCGCCGCCGAAAACGATCCGCCGATATGCCCGGGGTAGTTCACGCCAACGCTGTAGACCACATTCCTGCGCAGATCCCGCGCCTTGCCCTCCAGATATTTCACAACATCCTTATCAAACATCTGACATTCCCTCCTGTTTAGCGAAATCTATTATACACTTTAGGTTGTTGTCCGGGTCGCCAGCGATCTTGCCGAACGCGTCGGCGGCTTCGCCAAGGCCGACCTCGTTGCCGATAAACACGCGAAGGTCAAGCCCAGGCAGGAGCGCAACGGCCTCGCCGAACTCCGCGTGGGTGAACATGTAGGTGCCGCGCACCGAAATCTCCTGCGTTACGATATACTGCATGTTCACGTCTATCATCTGCTTGTCGTTGCCGATCCATATGCATGTGCCGCCCGGCGCGGTCGCGCTTACCGCCTGGTTCACCGTGGCGGATGCCCCCACGGCCTCTACGGTTACGTCGGCCTTGCTCCCGCCGAAGGCTGCCGCCAGCTTTTCGTCAAAGCCGCCCTCCGCCGGGTTGATTGTTGCGTCCGCGCCAAGATCCGCGGCTATGGCAAGCCTGGCTTGCGAAAGATCAGACAACACGACAGCCCGCGGTTCCTGCAGCTTTGCGGCCAGCAACGCCATCAGCCCTATCGTGCCGCCGCCTACGATAAGCACGTTCTTGCCGCGCAGATCCCCGCCCTTCTTCACGGCGGAGTAGGACACGGCGAAAGGCTCCGCAAGCGCGCCGGCTCTGTAGTCCGTGCCGTCAGGAAGCGGGAAGCAGTGCTTCGCCGGCAGTACAACATATTCCTGCATACCGCCGTTGTTGCTGAACACGCCCATCACGCGGCGATCCTGGCAGATATTGGTCTTGCCGGCCTTGCAGACCGCGCACTCAAAGCACGACAGACACGGCTGCACGGCCACATAGTCGCCCACGCCAAGCCCGGCGCAGCCCGCGCCAAGCTCTTCCACCCGCGCCGAAAGCTCATGCCCCATGACGACAGGCGGCGTGCGGCGGCCGTTGGTGCCGTGCCATCCGTGTACGTCACTGCCGCATATGGCGCAGGCCATAACTTTCAGCAGCACCTCGCCCTCGCCCGGCACAGGCATGGGAACCTTCGTCAGTTCCAGCGTTTTCGGCGCGGTATACATCAGTGCCTTCATCTATATCCCTCCGCTCTACACAACACCAAGGTACGCCTTGCGCACGCCCTCATTGTTTATCAGTGCATCGCTCTTATCCGCCAGCACAACCTGCCCGGTCTCAAGCACATAACCCCTGTCGGCTATCTGCAACGCCTTCACCAGATTCTGCTCGATAATCAGCATGGACTTGCCCTTTTCCTTCAAGCTCCTAAGTATGCGGAACACTTCGTCCACCACAATAGGAGCCAGCCCCAGCGAAGGCTCGTCAAGGATGAGCAGCTCAGGCTCCATCATCATTGCGCGGCCTATGGCCAGCATCTGCTGTTGGCCTCCGCTTAGCGTTTCCGCGGGAAGGTTGCGGCGTTCGTAGAGGATCGGGAAGATCTCGAACACCATCTTCATCAGCTCTTCGCGCTTGTGCTTCGTGCGTTTTGTGTACGAGCCAAGTATCAAGTTGTCCTTGATAGACAACGGCCCAAGCACGCCGCGCCCCTGCGGTATGTGCGATATGCCCATAACCGCGCGGGAATATGCCGGCAGCGCGGCCAGGTCTTGGTCATACCACTTGATGCTGCCCGCGGTGATCCTTATTTCGCCAGATATAGTACGGAGAGCGGTGGTCTTTCCCGCGCCGTTGGATCCCACAAGGGCCACGACCTCGCCCTTGTCGATATGCATGTTTATGTCGAAGAGTACGCGTAAATCTCCGTAACCCGCGCATACACGGTCAAGTTCTAACATTCTCATAGAGCATAGTCCTCCCCAAGGTATGCGCGTATAACTTCCGGCTCCTTCATAACCTCGGCCGGGTTGCCTTGCGTAAGGAAGCGGCCTTCCAGCATAACGATAACCCTACTGCACAAATTCGTAACGGCCGACATTACGTGTTCGATAAACAGCACGGTTACGCCCTGCTTGTTAATCTTGCGGACGATCTCCAGACTGTCCTCGATCTCGCTGGGCGTCAGCCCCGCCAGGCACTCGTCCAGCATCAGCACGCGCGGGTTAATCGCCAGCACACGCGCCATGTCCAGCCACTTGCGCTTTTCGATAGGCAGCTTTGTACACTTCTGCCCGGCGATCTCGGTAAAGCCCACAAACTCGATGATCTCCTCCGTCTTTTCGCGCGCCCCTTTCAGCGTCTTGTTGTAGAGCAT
>WRAA01000176.1 GCA_009780445.1 Defluviitaleaceae bacterium | reverse complement strand
TTCGCCAGACTAGGAAGTGGCAAACGCCGCGAACCCGCAGTGGTTCGCAAGTTTGACGCTGACGACGTATGGCGGAAAAAGCACCGAAAATACGCCGAAATGGGGTTTCCAAACACGCCCTAGTAGTTCCTTGCACGGGCAACCGGCCCGGTGCCTTTGGGTGCCACCCCCATGCGCGCACTACTATGTACGAAGTCCGGTGCGAAAAGTTTTCACAGATTATGGATTCTTTCGAAAAGAGGGAAAACTATTGTTCTGCAGGGTGCTGTATGGTATACTGGATAGCGCTAGGGGAGGTGAAGAGATGGGTATGACTGATCGTCAGTTTGATGCTTTCCAAGAAGATTTGCTGGAGCTTCTGCGTGAGGCGAAGGCCGAAGCGTTGTCCAAGGGTGTTGAGATTGTGCGCCTCGAGAAGATGATTGCTAACATCGAACGCCGCCTGGCAAAGCCGTAGTGTCTTGGCGATAGCTTATAAAGAAGAAGGTGCAGCTTCGCCTATAAGCCGGCGAGACTGCACCTTTGTGTTTGCAGCAAGTATTATTTTACGACCAGCAGCCGCTTCTCGAGAGGTTCGAAGGCCTTATCGGAGCTTGGAGCTTGCAGAGACTTGCCGAAGTTGATCTGGCCGACCATCTTCCACGCGGGGTCTATGCCCAGCTCCTTGTTTACGTCTGATTCGACAAGTTCGCTGTAGTGTTGTATGTTCGCGCCGTAACCTTCGGCTATCAGCGACGTCCACAGGGTATACTTGAGCATACCGCTGGCCTGGTGCGCCCAGATCGGGAAGTTGTCGCTGTACATGGGGTAGGACTCTTGCAGCCCCTTGGTGACGGTGGTGTCCTGGTAGAGCAGGATGGTGCCGACTCCGCCCAGGAAGCCGTTGATACGGGCTTCGGTATCGGGGAAGCTCTCCGGCGGTACGATGGCCTGTAGGGTTGCCTTGGCGAGATTCCAGAACCAGTCGTGCTTTGCGCCCAGCAAGAGGACAAGCCTCTGCTCCTGCGCGTTAAAGGCGGTGGGGCTGTACTTCAGCGCGTGGCCTACGATATGGCGCAGGCGTTCTTCGGAGATAACTTCTTCCTTGCCCAGCGCGTAGTGGCTGCGGCGGTCTTCCATAACTTTGAAAAGGTCTGACATGGTGGTTCCTCCTTATAGTATGTGTGTTATGCGATGGTGCAGTCTGTCGCCATCTCTATGAACAGAAGGTGTGATGTGCCGGCGGCGGTGATGTGCAGATCTTCTTCCGCGGCCTCTATGGCGTCTTGCTCGCCCATGGTACAACCGTTTATCACAGAACTGCCCTCCACCTGCGCGATGTAACATTGCCTGCCTATTGGCAGGGGCAGATCCAGCGTGCTGCCCGGTTGAAGCTCGCTTGCGTACATGTTCACATCCTGGTGCAGCTGCACATCCGCGCCCCCGTTAATTGGGGAGACAAGGTGCAGGAGCTTGTTGATACGTCCGCCCCAGGCGTACTTGCGGTCTCCGTAGTTGGGCGTCAGCCTCTTGGCGTTTGGCATTATCCAGATCTGCAGCAGGCGGACGGTGTCCGCGCCTTCGTTCATTTCGGAGTGGGTGAGTCCGCTTCCCGCGCTCATGTACTGGACTTCGCCGCGCTTTATCACGCCCTTGTTGCCCAGAGAGTCGCGGTGGGTCAGCTCCCCCCTCACGAGGTAGGACACGATCTCCATATCGTTGTGCGGGTGAGTGCCAAAACCGGAATGCCCGAGGATGAGGTCGTCGTTAAGCACGCGCAGCGCGCCGAATCTCATGTTCTGCGGGTTGTAGTAGTTGGCGAAGGAAAAGTGGTGGATGGTGTCCAGCCATTTTGTGGGTTGCCCTCTGTACATCATGTGTGCGGGCAGATGCCGTATCATGCCGGCTACCTCCTTGTGTAAGATAAATTATTCCTAGCGATATTGTACACTTTATCTTCGCATATTGCAAGCTTTATTTTTGCCTGAGTTCGACGAAGTCGAACCAGCCGCGTAAGCGGCTGAGAATGCGAAGCATTTCCCTGGTTATCCGCACAATTTGCGGTGATCTTTCCGCAGATTGTGCGGATGTGATCAAAGTTCGATGAACGGTTTTTGTTCATCGAACTCACGTTATTTTTGATTGACACAAATTGTTTTGTGTGAAATAATGTTTCAGTGCTTTCCGGCCTACGATGAGTATATGCTTAATATAGAAGGGATAGTTGTATGACATCCTCGAAAGCTGTCAGTCGCTATGACATGACACAGGGCGACATCTTTCGCAAGCTGCTGTTTATCTCCCTGCCTGTGATGGGCGGAACATTTATGCAGATGGCCTACACCCTGGCCGACATCTTCTGGCTTGCGCGGCTTAGCACGGAGGCGGTGGTTGCGGCCAGCACGGCGGGCATGTTTTTGTGGATGAGCCTTGGGCTGATGCTGATGGTGCGCATAGGCACGGAGATCGGCGTGTCGCAGTGTGTGGGCAAGGGGGATTCCGACAAGGCGCGGGGTTATGCGCAGACCGGCATTTGGACGGCCTTGCCGCTGGGCGTGGCCTTCGGCGCGGTCATGGTGATTGGGCGCGCGCCGCTGGTGGCCTTCTTCGACATTCCAAGCGAACAGGTCGTGCGCTACGCGCAGAACTACCTGTCGATATCCGGCTTCAGCGTGCCGTTCATGTACGTGAGCGCGGTTATCGGCGCAAGCTTTGCGGGAAGCGGGAACACCCGCCTGCCCTTTGCTGTGCAGTCGGCAGGGCTTCTTGCCAACATTGTGCTTACGCCGGTGTTGATATTCGGCGCGGATATGGGCTTGGAGGGCGCGGCGTATGCCACCATCATTGCGCGTACTATCGAGATCACCCTGTTCCTGCTGGCCGCCAAGTTTTATCCGAACCGCCCCTTCGCCAAGTTTCCGATATTTGTGCGGCCGAACATACAGAGGCTGCGCGACATACTGCGCTGGGGCTTCCCCGTTGCCGTGGAGACGATAACCTTCTCACTGCTTAGCATGTTAATCGCGCGGATGGTGGCGCAGTGGGGCGTGGAGGCTATGGCGGCACAGCGCGTTACCTTCCAGATAGAGTCGTTAAGCTGGCTGGTGGGCGCGGGGTTTGGCTCCGCCATGACGGCATTCGTTGGGCAGAACTACGGCGCGGGCAAGTGGACGCGCATCCACCGCGGGTTCAAGACGGCGGTGCTGTCCATGACGCTGTGGGGTCTTGCGGTGAGCGTCTACTTGCTGGTCTTTGCGGATCACCTCATTGCCATATTCCTGCACGACCCTGTGGAGATCGCGCTGGGCGCGGCTCTGTTGCGGATGCTGGCGGTCTGCCAGATCCCGCAGGCTATCGAAGGCGCGATGGCGGCGTGTTTCCGCGGCAGGGGTGTGACGGTCAAGCCTTCTGTTGTCAGCGTCACGTGCAATGTATCGCGGGTGATACTGGCCTACATACTGAACATATACTTCGGGCTGTTCGGCATTTGGTGGGCGATTATAATAGGCGCGTGTGCGCGTGGGCTGTGGATGCTCCTGTGGTTTATGTGGGACAGACGCAGCTTGCCGACAGAGGACACAGTTCCGGATAATTCCGGATTGTCACACGTGTGACAATAACTTCTTGGTATAATTGGGGGATACGATGAGTGCAGATGCTGTATCGTGGTTGGTAAGGCTCCTAAAGGGCGTGTTCATAGGTTCGGGCTTTATAGTGCCGGGGGTGAGCGGCGGTGCGCTTGCCGCTGTGTTCGGCCTTTATGAGCGGATGATACTGTTCATGGCGAACATCACCCGCGACTTTAAGGGCAACTTCTTCTTCTTCCTGCCCGTGGGTATCGGCGGGGTGGGCGGCGTGTTTATCTTTGCGGTGTTCCTGAGTTTCTTCTTCGAACGCGCGGAGGTTCAGCTGATATGGTTCTTCATCGGCTGTATTGCCGGCACCCTGCCGACGCTCTGGCGCAAGGCGGGTTCGCAGGGGCGCGCCGCCAAGCACCCGGCCGTGATGGTGATAAGCTTTACGTGCGCGGTGCTGTTCTTGAACTTTGTGTCGCAGAGCGTGGGCGGCAGGTTGCCGCTTAACATGTACACCTGGGCGATGGCCGGTGCGATCACGGGGCTGGGCTCGATAGTTCCCGGGCTAAGCTCGTCCAATCTTCTGCTGTTCCTGCAAATGTACGCGCCGCTTACGTTGGGCATATCGTCGCTGGATCTCGGCGTGATCATCCCCTTCGGAATAGGCGGCGTGGCCACGGTGCTGCTGTTTTCGCGCTTTATGGCCATGCTGTTCACGCGGGCCTATGCCTCGCTGTTCCACGCGATCATCGGCTTTGTGCTGGCCTCCACCTTGTTGATTGTGCCGCTGGAGTACGACTACCTCAGCCTGGGCGGGCTGCTCTGCGCGGGTGCTGCACTGCTGGGCATCTTCCTGGGCGCGTGGATGTGCGGCCTCGAGAACAGTTATAAGTAGAAACCCCTTGCAAAATGGCGGGCGGTCTGATACTATATCTCTAACCACGGCTCCCCCTGTCGGGAGCCTTTGTTTTACGATCTGTACACAAAGGAGGGCATATGCCGACACTCACAGCATACGACATTTTGGAACAACGCGGCTATATCGAATC
>WRAA01000175.1 GCA_009780445.1 Defluviitaleaceae bacterium | reverse complement strand
GTTTACAGATGCGGCTCAAAACTTGGTTCCCGGTCTTACCTATGTGGCCGCCGGTGCGACTGAGCTGATTGACGCAGGCGGTTCGCCGCTTTGGTTCCAGATCGGCGCAAACACCAACCAGGGTATCGTTGTGCAAATGCCGGACGTTATCACAGGCATCTCCAACGTTCTGCGTCAGACATTCGGCTCCCCTGATTTCAGTGACGGCCAGGCAGGAGCTCCAATGCCTGATATCAGCACCGGTGGAACTGTAGCAAACGGCGACGGCGTATCCATCACCAACCTTCTGGACAGAGTAGACGACGTTATCGCAGTCGCTACATCCGCCCGCGGCGCGTTGGGTGCTATCGAAAACCGTCTCGAGTTCACTATCCAGAACTTGGATGTTTCCTCCGAGAACCTGTCCTCCGCGAATTCCAGAATCCGCGATGCCGACATGGCTCTCGAAATGATGAGGCTTACACAGTCCAACGTGCTTCAACAGGCCGCTACGGCAATGCTGGCACAGGGCAACCAGTCTCCTCAGTCTATCCTGCAACTTCTTGGATAATCCCCACAACACCTCTCCAAGGGCGGCCCAGTTGCCGCCCTTGTTTTCATACCAACTTTTACATACACAAGGAGAGTGCGACATGCTTCTTTCTATCGGCATGATTGTGAAAGACGAAGAACGACACCTGCGCAACTGCTTAAACAGCATAAAACCTATTCTCGAACAGGTCTCCAGCGAACTTATAATCTTCGACACCGGCTCCGCCGACAACACCAGGGAGATCGCCCGGGAGTTCACCGACAAGGTATACGAGATAGAATGGCGCGGCGACTTCGCATGGGCGCGTAACCATACAATCGAAAAGGCCACCGGCCAATGGTATATGTTTGTGGATGCCGACGAAAAGTTTACGGACTGTTCGGATCTGATAAGCTTCTTCAACAGCGGGGAATACAATAACTTCAAGGCGGCGACATACCTCTGGAACAACTTTTTGACAGATAAACATACAAGCTCATTTCGGGTGACCAGGCTTTTCAAGCTTGAAAAAGATACCCGCTTTGTGGGCGCGATCCACGAATACATCCACGCCAACAAGCCTATAAGGGATCTTACCAGCATTGCGGATCACCATGGCTATAACTTCCGAGGCAACAGCGCCAGCAAGCAAGAACAGATTCAAAAGAAGTTCGATCGTAACTTCCCTCCCCTGCTTAAAATGCTTGAAGAAAAGCCCAATGACCTGCGTACGATCTTCCATATCACCAATGAATACGAGGTGGTTAAGAACTATGAAAAGACTAAGTTCCATATAGATCAAGCTCTTAAAATTCTGAACGGCAATCAGAACAATTTATTCTATCACATATTCACCGAAAGGCTCGCGAGGTATTACGCATTCGCCGGATTGCCCGAAAAGGCAGTAGAGGTCATCAGATCTTATCTGCGCAGTTTGGAGATTCATTTCACAACCTTGCCGCAACTGTGCGTACTGGAAGCGATTTCGCTTATAAAGCTGAGCCGTCACAAGGAGGCTGCGCAGGCTTACGAGAAGTCTCTTGGGTTTTACGAGAAGAACAAGCGCGGCAAGCTGAACGACCGCATAAGCTTTTTCGTAGACGTAAAGAACATGTTCTTGGAAGACAGGTTTCTTCACGAAAAGGGCATTATCGACAACTACGCCATGGCGGGCGAGTTTGAGCTTGCCTTCAAACACCTTGACAATGTGGAGGACGAAAGCAAGCGGAAGGGCATGAACGTCTTTGTAACGTTTATCGGCAAGGCCATTGCCGACAAGCGGTTTTCGGGCTTTGCCGAGATGTTCTCCCACGCGCTGGCTTGCGGCGAGGATTCGGAGCGGTATTCCAAGGCTCTGGAGACTATCGAGGATTTGAGCAAGAACGTACACGTCAAGCGGGAGATTGCGAGGCATATCGGCGGGATTGATTCAGACAACGACTATGTGCGCTTGCAGAGGCTGAAAACGGCCTATTATGACGGATATCCGCTTGATGAGCTTGATTATTTCCTTACGGCGCAGAAGGAGTTCAGCGGGCATTTCGGCGACGTTATCATCATCGCTATGCAGCACGGCGCGGACTTTTCGGGCTTTGCGGACAGGCTTAAAATCGCCGAGACATCGAAGTTTGTGGCGCGCGTGATGTCCGCTAACTTTGACGCGGCCGAAACTGTTGTCACATATCTGCGGGAGCGCGGGGGCGCGGCGGCTTCGCCTAAGTGTGAGCGTATACTGTCCACGCTTGCTATGGCTGTGCTGAACGGTTTCGGCACGCGGAGCGAGGACGAGAAGCTGGAGATGTTCGAGGTTGTGGTGCGTGTGCGCCACAGCTATCTGGCCATGGTCTACCGCCCGGAGATCTATAACGAGGCCGAGGCCGCGTCACTGCCGGAGGGCGACGGCTTTGTGTTCTATGCCGGACAAGCCTTTAAGCATTACGACGCCGGTGATCTTGCGGAGTATGCCCGTTGTCTGCGTCTGGCTCTCCGCGCGAACCCGCTTATGAAGGAGATTATCATCGCGCTGACGGAGCGGTTGAAGCAGGAGTATGCCGAGCAGCTTACGCCGGAGCAGGAGCTGGCCAAGGAGGTGGCGAACCTCAAGGCCGCCATCTACACCATGATAGACGCGGGCAACACCGAGGGCGCGGAGCAGATCCTGGCCGCCTATGCCGCCATCAACCCCAACGACCCGGACATTCGCGGCATAGAACGCAGCATACGCAAACCGCCGCAGCCGGCGCACTTCCGCGTGAAGCTGCCGCAGGACATCAAGCTCTGGTGGTTCCGTTTTGAGGACGCGTCCAAGCGCAACTTTGGCGACGAGCTTACGACCATCATCATCGAGAGGCTGTTCGGCCTGGGGTGCGTGTATGCTTCGGCGGAGGAGTGCGAACTGATCGGCATTGGCTCTATCCTGCACAGGTTCGACAAGAGGGACAGGGAGATCGCCGTGTGGGGCAGCGGGCGGATGATGCCGGGCGCGGCTGTGCAGGGCAAGCGGCTGAACTTCCTGGCCGTGCGCGGCTTGCTTACCCGCGGCAAGGTGCCGGGGGGCGGCGGCCTGCCCATGGGCGACCCTGGCTTGCTGGTGAACCTGGCCTTCGCGCCGGGTGCGAAAACGGACAAGATCGGCGTTGTGCCGCATTTCGCGGACTTTAATGCGCCCGAGATCGAGGCTCTGCGCTCCGACGCCCGCTTCATGGTCATCAACCCGCTGGACGCGCCGGACAAGGTTATCGCGGAGATCGCTTCCTGCGCGGGCATACTGTCGTCGTCCTTACACGGCCTTATCACCGCCGACAGCTTCGGCATACCGAACCGCCGCATACGCCTGTCCGACAGGACGGACAACGGCGACTACAAGTTCAACGACTATGCGTCGGGCGCGGGCAAGAGCTTGCAGCACCTTAGCCTTGCGGAGATCGAGACCCAACGCCCGCAGGATCTGGCCGACGGTTACGAGCCTGTGGCTAATCTGGAGGGGACCCAGGCGGCCCTGATACACAGCTTGGAGCAATGGCTGGCCTCTCGCTGAAAACATCAGAAAAACAAAGCAATCGGGAGCAATATCGCGTATGTGTGAAGTATGCGCGATATTTGCGCGTTGAGGCCAGATATTGCCATTTGCAAATTTAGGCCGCAGAGCTTACAATGTAGCATGTAGTTAGCACTCACCGTTGTTGAGTGCTAACAATAGGTGGACATTACATTTCTAAGGAGGAGCAATACATGAAGCTTAAACCACTTGGCGACAGAGTTGTCATCAAACAATTGGAGGCCGAAGAGAAAACTAAGTCCGGGATAGTTCTGCCCGGTTCGGCGAAGGAGAAGCCGCAGGAGGCCGAGGTTGTGGCCGTGGGACCTGGCGGCATGGTGGACGGCAAGGAGATCACGATGCACGTAAAGGCCGGGGACAGGGTTATCTACTCGAAGTATGCCGGCACGGAAGTAAAGGTAGACGGCCAGGAGTATATCATCGTCAAGCAGAACGACATCTTGGCGATTGTTGAATAATCACACACAGGAGGAACATACATGGCAAAGCAGATTAAATTCGGCCCGGAAGCCCGCACGGCTCTGGAATCCGGCGTGAACCAGCTGGCGGACACCCTCAAGGTGACGCTTGGCCCGAAGGGGCGCAATGTAGTGCTCGACAAAAAGTATGGCACGCCGCTTGTGGCCAACGACGGCGTGACGATTGCCAAGGAAATAGATCTTGAGTGCCCCTTCGAGAACATGGGCGCCCAGCTTGTAAAGGAAGTGGCCACCAAGACCAACGACGTAGCTGGAGACGGCACAACCACGGCTACAGTACTTGCGCAGGCAATGGTGCGCGAAGGCATCAAGAACATCACCGCCGGCGCGAACCCGATCATCGTCCGCAAGGGTATGCAGAAGGCCACCGAGGCCGCCGTGGAAGCCATCAAGGGCATGAGCCAGACCGTGGACGGCAAGAACCACATCGCCAAGGTTGCCGCGATCTCCGCGGGCGACGAAGAAGTTGGCGCGATGGTTGCCGACGCTATGGAGAAGGTGACAAACGACGGCGTTATCACCGTGGAAGAGTCCAAGACCATGAAGACGGAGCTGGAGCTTGTAGAGGGTATGCAGTTTGACCGTGGCTATCTTTCCGCATATATG
>WRAA01000174.1 GCA_009780445.1 Defluviitaleaceae bacterium | reverse complement strand
GTGGTCAATATGCCCGGCCGTACCGATTATGATATGATTCATCCACGCACACCCCAGTTATAGAAAAAGCCGCCAAGGATCAACTTGGCGGCATTGTTATTGGCGGAAGCATGTGGGAATCGAACCCACCTGCGACATACAATGCCGCAACACGGTTTTGAAGACCGGTAGGCACACCAGTTACCTTTCTGCCTCCATTACAGAACAGCTATAGCTACACAATTCTAGCACAAACCCCGCGTAATGTCCAGCGAATTATCGCAGGAAGTTGGTCGGGTTAACGGGGCTGGCGTTTTGACGGACTTCAAAGTGAAGGTGCGGCCCAGTGGAGAAGCCCGTGGAACCCACACGCGCGATAGTCTGCCCGCGCGTCACGGTCTGGCCGACGGACACAAGGTTGGCCGAGTTGTGCGCGTAGAGCGTGCTAAGCCCGCCGCCGTGGTCGATCACGACGGTGTTGCCGTAACCGCCCATCCAGCCGGACGAGATCACGGTGCCGGCATGTGCGGCCACAATGTTCGTACCGCTTGCGGATGGAATGTCGATGCCCGTGTGGAACTCGTTGCGGCGGTTGATCGGGTTAACGCGCGGCCCAAACGGCGACGACACCGTACCGGCCCCGGGAACCGGCCACGCAAGCTGGCCGCCCGGAAGAGCCGGGAATGTCTGCGACGCCGGCGGAGGTGGTGCCGGGCGGCCTGCCGCCGCCGCCGCCGCTGCCGCTGCCGCCGCGCGCTGCGCTTCTTCGCGCTGTCTCTGGCGGATAAGGTTTTCGACCTGGTTCTGCGACTGCTCCAGAGTGTTTATCTGGCGGTAGTACAGCGCGATATCGCTGTTCAGCCGCATGTACAGGGCGCGGACGTCATTGCGCCGGCGCTCATAGTTTTCGTAGGACGTTCTCTGTTCGCGCTCCAGCACCTCCACTTCGCGCAGGTGCCGCTCGATGTCGTGCTGGTGGTTCCTGATGCGCTCTTCGGTGGCCATCAATTCGTCCGCAATGTTCTGATCCAGCTGTACGATGCGGTTTACGTATTCCATGCGGTTCATCATGTCGCCAAGGCTGCTGGAGCTGAACAGCACGTCGAGATGCCCCATGCCTCCGTGCATATACATGTAGCGCGCGCGCTGGTTGAACAGCTCCCACTGATCGGCGCGTTCGATCTCGGCGTGCGCAAGGTTGTACTGCGTTGTGGCAAGCTCGAAACGTGTTTCGTCAAGCTCCGCCGTAATTATGTTCAGCTCCAGAATAGCTTCGCTGACCAATATGTCCAGGTACTCGCTGTCCTCCCGCGCCTGCGCCCTCTGCGCTTCGCTCTGGCCTAAACGGCGTTCTATGTTGGTGCGTTGCTGACGAAGTTGCTCCTGCTGGCGGCGCAGATCCGCCACGCTTGACGCCGCCACGGGCAACGTAAACGAAACCGTAAGCAGGCCGCACACCAGCGCAGTAATGCCCTTACGAAAGTTCAAAGTATCTCCCCCTTAGTTGCTGCACCTGCACTAAGCTACACTTGCAAATGCTTGCGCATCGAGATTATCGAGCCATAGATGCCAATGCCCATGCCTATCGAAAGCGAAAGCGGCATAAGCACCACAAATATCGAGGCCGCGCTCCTGAATGTCAGCACTTCCTCCACCATGAAGAAGCTGTTGTGTATCGCCTCGGCGGCTCCGCCGTAGCCGAACCACACGATCATCACAGGCAGAGCCGCGCCGATAAGCCCGATCAGCATCCCCTCGATGATAAACGGCCACTTGATGAACCAGTCCGTCGCGCCGATATACTTCATGATGGTGATTTCGTTGCGGCGGGAGTTGATCGTCAGGCGGATCGTGTTCATGATGATGACATTGGCCAGCACTATCAGAATGATTATCATTACGGTGCTGATAATGCGGATGCCGTTGCTAAGCGTCGATATGACGGTGATTATGGACTGATGATAGCGCACATACTCAAGGCCGCGGTCGTTGTCCACCATGGACTGCAAGGCGTTCACCACGCTGGAATAGTCGCTCACGTCCTCCATCGTGATGATGAAGGAGCGCGGGAAGATGCCCGGCGTAAGCCCAAGGGTGAACATCGGGTCGTTGGCGAACATTTCAAGGGCGCGCTCAAAGGCTTCGTCATACGAAATATACTCGATCTGCGCCACGTTCTCCATTGACTCTATCTCGTGCAGCATCGACAGCACTTGGCTGTCCTCCACATCGCTTGCGATAAACGCCGAGAGGCTCAGGCTGTCCTCCAGCTGCGCAAGGAAGTGGTCGATGTTCATGGCCACGCTGTACGAAAACACAAGGATGAATATGCACGAAAACACGGTAAGTATCGAAGCCAGGGTCATAAGCCGGTTGCGCACCAAGCTCTTCACAGCTTCACTCAGGTAGTAGCTAAGCGTTCTAAACTTCATCTTCGTAACCGCCCTTTTCTATATCACGTATGAGAACGCCGTTGCGCAGCGTTATAACGCGCTTTTGCATCTCGTCCACGATATCCTTGGCGTGGGTTGCGATAACAATGGTGGTGCCGCGGTTGTTGATGTCCTCCAGCAAGTCCATGATCTCCCACGCGGTGTCGGGGTCCAGGTTGCCCGTTGGTTCGTCGGCCAGCAGTATCGGCGGCTTGTTGATGATTGCGCGCGCAAGCGCGGTGCGCTGCTGTTCCCCGCCGGAGAGCTGGTTGGGGTATGCCTTTGCCTTGCGCTGCAGGCCAACCATGGCAAGCACAGCCGGCACGGTGCGGCGGATGTCACGGCTGCTCGATTCAACAACCTGCATGGCAAACGCCACGTTCTCGTACACCGTCTTGTTGGGCAGCAGGCGAAAGTCTTGGAACACTACGCCGATCTTCCGCCGAAAGTACGGAACTTCCTTGTGCGCAAGGCCGCCCAGGTTGATGTTGTTGATGACGATCTCGCCCGATGTCGGCTCGATCTCCTTCAGCATAAGCTTCATCAAAGTAGACTTCCCGGAGCCAGAGCTGCCCACAACAAACGCGAAGTCCTGCGGCTTTATCGTGAGCGAAACCTTATCCAGCCCGCTCGCGCCGTTTTCGTACACCTTCGTAACATTGTTTACAGTAATCACAGACACAGCTTCTTTCGAATGTTCTCAACTTATTACGATATATTAACACATTATTACGTAAATTGCAAGAATATTTTCAATTTATTTGTAGAGCGAAGTCTCGATATGTTCGAGATATTTCGACACCATCAGGGTGATCTTGAACACGATAGCGTCGTCAAAATTGCGCAGGTCAAGCCCTGTCTGCTTCTGGAGCTTGTCCAGCCGGTAGACCAGCGTGTTGCGGTGGATGTAGAGCTGGCGCGAAGTTTCGGACACATTAAGATTGTTTTCGAAGAACTTGTTCACAGTTACCAGGATCTCCGTGTCAAACTGATCCATGGATGTGCCGTGCAGCACTTCGTTGATGAACATGCGGCAGAGGTTCACCGGCAATTGGTAGATAAGGCGGCCGATGCCCAGCTCCTCATAGTTGACGATGAAGCGTTCCGGCTCGAAGATCCTGCCCACTTCCAAGGCCATCTTGGACTCCTTGTACGACTGGGAAACGTTCTTCAAGTCGTTCACCGTGGTGCCGATGGATACGCGGATGTTCTGCAACGGCTCCGCCGTAAGCGATTCAAAGATCAGCTGCGCGATGCGGTTGATGCTCTCCAGGTCGTCCGAGTCGGACAGCTCCTTCACGAGTATCACGCTGCGCTCGTCCACCGCGGTCACGAAGTCTTTCAGCTTCTCCGGGAAGATGTTGCGCACAACTTCGAGGATGCTGAGATCCTTGTCCACCTCCACCTCGATAAGGTAGACGATGCGGCGCACGGCGTTCTCGATGTCCAGCTTCTTTGCGCGCGAATAGATGTCCACCAGCAGGAGGTTGTCCAGCAGCAGGTTCTTGAGGAAGTTGTCCTTGTCATAACGTTCCTTGTAGGCGATTATCAGATGCTGTATCTGGAAGGCCGTCATCTTCCCGATACGGTAGGTTTCGTCGTCCTCACCGGAAATACACACCACATATTCGGCAACACCGTTGTCAAATACCTTGAAGAAGTGGGACCCCTGGACAAGCTGGCTTTCCGCGGGCGAAGCGATGAAGTTCTCGATAATGTCGATCACCGAGTTGATCTCTGTGTCGTTTGTTGACGCGATAACCTTGCCCTCTCGCTCGATAACGGATATTTCCCTGCGAGTGATACTCTTTGTCCCGTCGATGCAATTTTGCAGAATCTGATTAGATAACATATACAGTTCACTCCTAAGTTAAGTACGAGACTGAAGTTCATGTGTAGCCGTTCACGTGTAACCTCCCAGTTAATTCACGCAACTACATTGTACATCAAAACAAAACAAAATGAAAGTGTAGATTTGCACATTTCACAAAAAATTTACATTTAGCCGATAAAAAGAATAGCGTTATACCATTAACAGGTACAACGCTATGTCTATTTTGCTCTTAATATGGTATAATTATGCTATGAAGCCTGATTTTGACAAGATTTCGGCGGCCTTTGCGGCATTTGCCTCGGAAACCAGCACCACCGGGCCTGTGCAGCCCATGCCGCTTTCGGCGTAGATTCCGGAATCCATCAGAGCCGCCGCCGCGTTTTCAAGCTCCATGATGTCTATGCCAAGGATCTCCGCGGTGACAACTT
>WRAA01000173.1 GCA_009780445.1 Defluviitaleaceae bacterium | reverse complement strand
GGGGAGCGTATCACCATCGCCGACCTCGACGTTCTCAACCCCTATTTCAGGAGCCGCGAAAAGGCGGAAGAACTGCACAGATCCGGCATAGACGTGTTTGGCGGCTCTCTGGGAAACAACAACGGGCAGGACGTGCCGCACATCGACTACGGTTTTTTGTCGCGGATAAGCGCGGGGGAGCGCGTGATTGTTGATCTGGCCGGCGGCGTGATGGGTCTGCACACACTGCCCAATGTATACGACAGGCTGCGCGACTATGAGTTCCTGGCAGTGCTGAACCTCTACAGGCCGGAGACCAACACGGCGGACAAGATGCTGAACTTTATCGGCGAACTGCACAGCGCGAGCCGCATACGGATCACGGGCTGCGTACACAACAGCCACATGCTGAGCCACACAACGCTGGAGCTTGTGCTGGACGCGCAGGACGCGGTTGCGGATGTGTGCGCAAGGCTGGACGTTCCGCTTAGGTATACCTTGCTGGACCGCAAGATCTACGAACAGGTGTCGGGCCAGCTGGTCTCCGACGAAGCTCTGGTGTTCGACAGGCTCCAACTGCGGGAAGCGTGGCAATAACATCAGACTTTTTCCGAAACCAGTTTCGGAAAAAGTCTGACCTATTAAGGAGGAACTATGGCGAATCTACTGACATTCGACACGGCGCGCTGCAAGGGCTGCCAGCTGTGCGTAAGCGTCTGCCCCAAGAATATTCTGGAACTCGACATGAGCCGCGTTAATTCCAAGGGTTACAACCCGATTATGTGCAGAGATATGTCGGCGTGTATTGCCTGCGCAATGTGCGCGCGCATCTGCCCGGACAGCGTGATCAAGGTCGAAAAAGACGTATTGGGAGAGGGGTGAGTGTATGAAGATATTGATGAAGGGCAACGAGGCGATATGCGAGGCCGCCATTCGTGCCGGATGTGTCGGCTTCTTCGGCTATCCCATAACTCCGCAGAACGAAGTGCCGGAGTATATGTCCACGAAGATGGCGGAGTCCGGCGGCACATTTGTGCAGGCGGAATCGGAAGTTGCGGCGATAAACATGGTGTACGGCGCGTCGGCGGCCGGCGCAAGGGTTATGACAAGCTCGTCCTCCCCGGGCATCGCGCTTAAACAGGAGGGCATAAGCTATCTTGCCGCGGCGGATCTGCCGTGCCTTATCGTGAGCGTGTCGCGCAGCGGCCCCGGCCTTGCGGGCATCCTGCCTTCACAGTCGGACTACTTCCAGGCCACAAAGGGCGGCGGCAACGGGGACTATTACATGCCCGTGTTCGCGCCGAACAGCGTGCAGGAGGCGACGGACTTCGTGCAGAAGAGCTTTGAAGTCGCCGAACGCTACAGAACGCCGGTGATGGTACTGATAGACGGCTTGCTCGGCCAGATGATGGAGCCTGTAGAGTTTTCTGCGCCGAACATTCCGCAGTTCGACAAAAGCTGGGCAGTTGGCCCGCGAAACGGCCGCGAGCGCAACATCCGCAATTCGCTGGATCTTTCGCCGGAGAGCCTTGAGCAAACCAATATCCGGCGTTTCAAGAGGTATGACGAAATTATCGCGAACGAAACCAGGGTCGAGTCCACCGTACAGGACGGCGACGAGGTTGTTGTTGTGGCATACGGAACATCCGCGAGAATCGCCGTGAACGCTATCGAAGAGCTTGGCGCGGCGGGGATCAAGGCCGGGCTTATCCGCCCGATAACGCTGTGGCCGTTCCCGAACGCGGCGTTTCAGAACCTGCCCGCGTCGGTGAAGCACGTGGTTGTTGTCGAGCTTTCACAGGGGCAGATGGTGTTTGACGTGAAGCTTGCGGTTGCCGGCAAGCTGCCCGTACACTTCTACGGCCGCAACGGCGGCATGATCTTCGAATCGCCGGAGATTGCCCGGGAAGTAACCAAGATCGTGAGGGGGGAATAGCATGGGTAAGGTTGTGTACGAAAAGAGCGCGGGTCTGACGGACTCTCCGATGTCATACTGCCCGGGCTGCCTCCACGGCACGATACACAAGCTTGTGGCGGAATCTCTCGTGGAACTTGGCGTACTGGACAGGTCTGTGCTGGTCGCGTCCGTTGGCTGTTCCGTGGTGGCCTATCAGTTTTATAACTGCGACGCGGTGCAGGCGGCGCACGGCCGCGCCCCCGCCGTTGCCACAGGCATCAAGCGCGTCAGCCCGGAATCCATTGTGTTCACCTATCAGGGCGACGGAGACCTCGCGGCCATAGGCACGTCGGAAATCATCCATGCCGCACACCGCGGCGAAAACATCACGGTTATATTCGTCAATAACGCGATCTACGGCATGACGGGCGGCCAGATGGCTCCCACCACGCTTATCACGCAAAAAACTTCCACCAGCCCCAAGGGGCGCGTAGAGAATCAGGCCGGCCTGCCCATGAAGGTCAGCGAGATGATGGCGCAGATCCCCAGTTCCTACTACATCGAGCGCGTGTCCGCGCACAACGTGCCGAACATCCTCAAGACCAAGAAGGCCATCACCAAGGCCTTCCGGAACCAGATAGACGGCAAGGGCTTCTCCATGGTGGAGATACTTTCCACATGCCCGATAGGCTGGCACGTCACCCCGGTGGAAGCAACGAAGTTTGTTGAGTCCGCAATGGTGCCGTACTTCCCGCTGGGCGTGTACAAGGATGAAGGCGAGGTGCGCTCATGACGACAAGGATGGTATTCTCCGGCTTCGGCGGGCAGGGCGTGCTGACCCTTGGCCAGATTATCGCCACAATCGCAATGAACAAGGGCAAGGAAGTTACGTGGATGCCGTCCTACGGCCCGGAAATGCGCGGCGGCACGGCCAACTGCGCCGTGATAATCTCCGACAGCTCCATCGGCAGTCCGCAGGTTATCACGAACATAGACGTTCTGTGCGCGCTCAACATGCCGTCGATAGACAAGTTCCTGCCCAAGGTGAACCCCGGCGGGCTGGTGATCTACAACAGCTCCATCATTACCGAGGCAATAGCCCGCGATGATGTACGCACCGTAGCCATCGACGCGACGAACATCGCGCTAAACTTGGGCGAAGCCAAGGTGCAGAACATGGTGATGATAGCCGGCTTCCTTACGGCTTCGGATCTCTTCACCAAGGACGATGTGCAGGCGGCCTTGCAGAGCAAGTTCGGCGGCAAGCCTGAACTTATGGCCATGAACATGGCGGCGATCGAGAAGGGTATGTAGTCCCTTAGGGCGTGTTTGAAAATCCGCCGGAAGCGGGTTTTCAAACACGCCCTAGAACCTACGGTCAATAAATTAATGCCGCATTATAGGTGCTTTCTACGAAAGCACCTGCCTGGTGCGGATTGGCGTTGATGTGGTCTTGTAGCGGCGACGACGCGTATACGTGCTAACCGCTAGGAGCCGCTGCAAGGTCACAGCGGCGTCAAGCCGTGCCAAGGTGGCGTTGATTTATTGACCGTGGGTTCTTAATTAAAACAGGCTGGGCAACGCGGATAACGCTGCTCAGCCTGTTTTATTGGAAAGTTTACACAAGGTCGATGCCGTCGTCCTTGTTCGACTTGCCGCCTATGTTGAACTTTGAGAGTATGCCGGGGAAGAGGTCTATCAGCTTGTTGATGCTATCCTGATTCTTTACGTTGACGAGCTGTACGTTGCCGCCGGAAATTACTATCACCGCCGAAGGTGTGATGCGCCCGCCGACACCGCCTCCGCCCGATTCCTGGCTTCCGCTCTCCTTGCCCGAAGTGTCGGACGCGCCGGCGCCGGCACCGAAGGTGACCTCCACCAGCGGGAGCAGTATTACGCCGTCGAGGTGAATGGCCTCGCCGACCACGGTTTTTGTTGTGACGAAGTTTTCAAGCTTGCCAAGCAATGCTTCGATGTTGCTATTAAAGCTGTTTGCCATGTGATTTTCTCCTCCTGATTATCTTCTTGACCAGCTTCCACACAGGTGCGCTGAGCAGGAACCTTACCATCGGCACGATCAGCGAGATCGCCGCCAGCTTGCCCTGCACCAGCAGTGTCAGCTCCAGCACCCTGCGCGAAAAGTCGGGCAAGGCCAGGAGCTTCACCGCCTTGGGGGCGAAGGGCGCGGCGGCATGTATCGCGCCAGCGGCCATGCCTGTATAGCAGGGGTCCTCGAAGCCGAAAGTTCCGCGCAGCTCCAGACGCTTGGGCAGGGTGCTTCGCAGCACCTGTTTGACCAGCAGCCAACACCGCCCGGTGATCTCACTGCGGCCGGGGTAGTCTCTTACGCTCTTGAACATGTTCCACGCGCCGCGAATTTTGTCCGCAAAGCCGGATTCGCTCTCCGGCTCCGCCTCCCGGTGTTGTGCCGCCGGCCTGTCTTGCGGCGCGGATTCTTCCCGTTGTGCGGTGCCGGCATCCGCTTGCGCGGGCGGCGGTTCTTCCCGGTCTTGTGTGTCCGTACCGGTACTAGTATTTGCACCTCGCCACGCGCGTATTCCGAATATCCGCAGCGTGAGCGTCTGATCTTCCTCGAGTTGTACCGACACAATTCCGAAGAGCCACGAAACCTTGGCTTGGCCCGTGAAGCTTGTGCCGCTGATGCTACCCGCGCACTCATAACGCACCGGCACAAACACCACCAACAGCGTCACGGCCAGCACAAAGGCCAGCAGGAACAGGATCAGCGCGGCAATGCCGCCGAGTATGGTCAGTATTATCGACATCATGAGCCGTTCCGC
>WRAA01000172.1 GCA_009780445.1 Defluviitaleaceae bacterium | reverse complement strand
CTGGTCGTTCGGCTAACGCCGAACTGCTCGCCCATGCAACCGGTGTACGCGTCGTCCCTCATTCCTAGCACTTACGCAAAAATCCTGCGTTTGCTTGGAGTGTTTTCAAGTTGAATGGCTATACTCATGACGCGGCAGCCTCTCTCACCGCGATCTGCGTCGCGATATCCTTGCCGATGGCAAGGGAATATGTATCCTCGACCCGCATAAGCACCGGGCCGCCAAGGGCATACCTGTTCTGCACAACCACCCTGCTGCCGACCCTAAGGCCCATGCTGCCCAGCAAGCCTATGTTCGGAACGGAAACCACGCTGAACACAACGTCCGGCGCGGCCTCGTACAAGTTTATAACGGCAGAAGCCACAACATACACCCTCTTATGTCGGAATCAGGATCTGTTTCCGGATCCTTAGTTAGACGCTGCTAACTGTTAACAGTTTAACAACTATCGCCGGCTTTGTCAAGGGTGAATCTGTGTCAAATCCGTATTAATCTCGAAGTTTCACAACGTCCGCGGCCTTCCTCCGGCGTTCCATGGGCATGTTGGCATAGTGCTTGCGCGTGGTGTTCACATCGTTGTGGCCCAGCACGTCCGCCACGAGGTAGATGTCGCCCGTCTCGTTGTACAGCGATGTGCCGTAGGTACTGCGCAGCTTGTGCGGCGTGATCTTCTTCAGCGGTGTCACAAGCTTGGCATACTTCTTCACAAGGATCTGCACGGCCCGCACGCCGATGCGCTTGCGCTGTGTAGACAGGAAGAGCGCGCCGTCGTGGCCGTCCGCGGGTTCGATCGTTTCGCGCAGGGCAAGATAGTCGCGCAGGGCGCGTCCCACCTCTTCGCCGAAGAACACTATATCCTGCTTGCCACCCTTACGCATGATCGCAATGCCGCTTGTGTCGAAGTCGATATGCTCCGCATTGATGCCCACCAGCTCCGATATGCGCATACCCGTGCCCAGGAAGAGGCTGACGATGGCTACGTCGCGCAGCTTGTTGAGGGTGTGGAAGGCCTTGGCGTGGCCTTGCAGCTTCGAGCCTGTCTCCACTTCGTCCAGCAGCTTCGCAACTTCGTCCGCCTGCAAGTATGTGATGTTCTTTGCGTGAAGCTTGGGAAACTCCACCAGCTCCGCGGGGTTGCGGCCGATCTTCTCCGCCTTGTAGAAGTAGGCGAACATGGTGCGCACGGCCGAGAGCTTCCGCGCCTTGCCGTGTTCGTCGTTTTCCGCGTCCAGCACAAGCTCCTTGTCCTTCGCCGTGGAAATGCTGCGGGTGTAGTACGTTACATACTCCAGATACTTGCGTATGTCCAGAGCCTCTATGGCCGAAAGATCCGCCACCGTAAAGCTGTCCGCGTCCTTGCCCTTAAACTTCCTGATGTTCTCGCACAAAAACGCAAAAAATATTTTCAGATCCAGAGCATAACCCATCCTGGTACGCACAGACGTGCGCTCGCTGATGCCCAGGAAGAACTCTTCGCAAAACTCCGGAAGCTCGCCTATCAGCTGCCGCAGCTTCGTAATTATGTCGCGCTTAACCTCTTCATGATAATTCGAGGACATCTCATCACCTTCCCCCGCAATTATACCACAGTCCGGCACAGCTTCAACAGCTTTCGGCAGATTTACAGCGAAACAATTTTTCACTATATCACAAAATGTACGAGACTTCATATACTGCAATTAGTAGACAAATTATATGCTATGAAGGAGGATAACAATGGCAGCTTTTGAACTGAACGCGGGAAGGCCTTGCCCCGAAGGCGTAACGCCGGAGCTTGACCCGAGCCGCTTGCGCGAAGAGTCGATCATCGCCCACAAGATCTACGACAGTTGCAGACATCTGCAGTGCAGTATCATACTATAATTTCATACGGCCTAGGGCGTGTTTGAAAATCCGCCGGAAGCGGGTTTTCAAACACGCCCTAATCACCGCCCAATCTCATGTTCGCGGTCTCGTTCATAGCCGCAAGCTTCAAAGGCTTTCACGCTGGCTTCACTAAGTCTTTTCCTGTGTTCGGGGTCATTAAAATCAACAGGCGACCCGTCTCTATGGTGCGAATTGACAGTAAATACACGCTCCTTCTTCCCATCCATAATTTTAATAGTCATCCATACACCCCCCAAACGTATGGTTATTATATGCCGGTCACTAATCTGCGTTACAGCAAGGGGCTTTTGTTGCTAATGATTGCCGCGGCGGTTCTGATTATCCGGTTGACACGCAAGCGCGCGTGTGCTATAGTTAATCAACTATGAGAGAGTCGGAGAGAACTATAGCTGTTGCCACGCTGGGTTGCAAGGTAAACACATATGACACGGACGCATTACTGACACTTTTTGCCGAAAAAGGCTACACAACAGTAGACTTCGGCGAACGCGCCGATATATACGTAATCAACACCTGCGCGGTAACAAACATAAGCAGCAGGAAGTCTCGCAAGCTGGTTAGGCGCGCGGTTGCGGCAAATCCGGGCGCGGTGGTTGTAGTGGCCGGCTGTTATGCTCAGACATCCCCGGACGAAGCGGCCGCAATTGAAGGGGTCTCGATAGTAATAGGCACGGGCGACAGAGCCTTGATAGTAGAAGCGGTGGAAAACTTTCGGTACGGTAACGGTGTACAGGTCTACAAAATCGTCGCGGACGGTCAGTTTGATGAACCGAGTACGGGAGGCGCGGCGGCTGAGGCCGGCCATGAAGAATTCATGGGCGGCCGGTTCCGTAAACGAGCATACCTAAAGGTACAGGACGGGTGCGACAACTTTTGCAGCTACTGCATAGTCCCCCACGCACGCGGCAGGGCGCGCTCACGCAACTTCGCCGGGGCGATAAGTGAGGCGCGCGCCCTTGCGGCCGAAGGCCGCAAGGAAGTGGTTGTTTCCGGTATACATGTAGCGTCATACGGGAAGGATATAGGCAATGTCGGCCTTGCGGATCTCCTGCAAGCCCTGCACGGAATCAACGGGATAGAACGCCTGCGCCTGTCGTCAGTAGAACCAACTCTGATCACAGACGAGTTCATAACCCTAATGCGCGAGCTTCCAAAGCTGGCACACCATCTGCACCTCTCGCTACAATCAGGCAGCGACAAAATTTTGGCCGCCATGAACAGGCGGTACACAACAGCGGAGTACGCCCGGGCCGTAGCGGCACTTCGCAAAGCCTTCCCGGACATTGCCGTAACAACCGATATGATAGTGGGCTTCCCGGGCGAGAGCGAGGGCGACTTCGCGGACTCCCTGGCTTTCGTGGAAAGCTTGGATCTGTCGCGCATACACGTATTCCGCTATTCACAGAAAAAAGGCACGTCAGCCGCGGCCATGCCGAATCAGATCAGTTCAACCGAAAAGGCGGCACGCGCAGACGAAATGTCCCGGCTTGGCGAAAAGCTGGCGAACAAATTCGTGGCAAGCCAAATCGGCAAGGTGCTGGAGGTTCTGTACGAATCAGAGGTAGACGACGGTATCTACGAAGGTTATTCAGGCAACTATGTAGCGGTACGCAGAAGGTCTGACAAGGACATCCGCAACAGGATACTTCCCTCGGAAATTGTAAGCGCGCACGGAGACATAGCTCTCACATATTGTAACAATTAGGAGGAACGAATATGTCAGACAGACCAAGAGATATTCAGCACACCCAGATTCAGCGGTTCGGCAATCTTGACAAAGAGATGGCAAACGCCCCGCAGCAGGTTCTGTCAACCGTTCATTCCGCGCTGAAGGACAAAGGCTACAAGCCCGTGAACCAGATTGTCGGCTACATTCTGTCGGGAGACCCTACATACATTACAAGCCATTTGAACGCCCGTTCGCTGATATGCAAGCTGGAGCGCGACGAGCTTCTGGAGGAACTGGTCACGTTCTATCTTGATCACAACCTCGCGGATTAATGAATCGCGAATTAATCGAACCGCTTTCAAACAGGGAACGCCTGCTGGGTCTGGATTACGGCGACAAAACGGTGGGCGTGGCGGTGTCCGACCCATCGCGGCTGATTGCCGGCCCGCTGGAGACAATCACGCGCCAAGACGAAACAAGCATCAAGAAAACGATCGCGCGTCTTTCGGAGATTATAAAGGCTTATAATGTACGTACAGTTGTCCTGGGCTATCCCAGGAACATGGATGGCACCGAGGGCTTTCGCTGTGCCAAGACCAACGAATTCAAGGCGCGCTTGGAGCGCAACTTCAAACGGCTGAACATTGTTCTGTGGGACGAACGTCTGACGACAAAACTCGCCGACAGATATCTGCAAAACTTGAACAAGCAGCGGAGGGCCGGCGTGATAGACCAAGCCGCCGCAAGCGAGATCCTGCAGAGCTACCTTGACTACCTGAAAAATACTAACCGGGAGGAAACACATTGAACAACGAATTTAACGAGGACGACCTTGACTTCGAAGGCGACGACAACACCATCATCATGACCGACGACGACGGCAACGATGTCGAGTTCACCATCATTTCAATGCTGGAACACGAAGGTACAAGCTACATCCTCGCCCTCGAATCAGAATACCTGGACGACGACGAAGCATCGGCCACGGTGCTGAAAGAAGTGCCCTCGGACGAACCCGACAGCGAAGAAATGCTCTTCGAACCCGTGTCGAACGACGATGAGTTTTACAAAATCATAGAACTGTTCAAAGCGCAAAGCGACGAATTTGAGATCGAAGCTTAGGGCGTGTTTGAAAACCCGCTTTCGGCGAATTTTCGAGCATAATTTTTTGCCGGGCTAGGAAGCGACGACGACGCGAACCCTTGTGGTTCGCTAGAATGCTGTGTGCCGGTGGCACACG
>WRAA01000171.1 GCA_009780445.1 Defluviitaleaceae bacterium | reverse complement strand
TCTGTCAACGACGGTTTTGCGTGTGTTAAGGGAATGAACCTGGACAAGCAGCTTTCGCGCCACAAGCCTTCGCCCAAGCCGCGCATCAAGAAGGCCGACGGCACCTTCGAGATCGTATCCTGGGACGACGCAATTTCCGGCACGGCGAAAAAACTGCTGGAGATACAGGCCGAGTATGGCCCGGAAAGCATTGCCGCGCTTAGCACCGCGCAAATGCCGTTTGAGGAAATGGGGCTGTTCAGCCACATTATCCGCGGCTATATGAAGGCCAACTGTGACGCCAACACACGCCTGTGCATGGCTACCACTGTCTTTGCGCACAGGGGCGCGTTCGGCTTCGACGCCCCGCCATACGCGCTCAAGGACTTCGAACTTTCGGACACCATAATCTTAATCGGCTCGAACCCCGTGGTGGCTCACCCCGCGGTCTGGAACCGCATCCGCAGGAACTCTCTGCCGGGCCGCAAGCTTATCGTTATCGACCCGCGAAAGTCGGAAACGGCTCACCATGCCGATTATTACTACCCGGTAAAGGGCAAGGCCGACCTCAAGCTGCTGTACATACTATCGAACTACCTCATAGAAAAAGGCTGGATTGACAGCGACTACATACGGAAGCACACCGACGGTTTCGCGGCGTACAAGGCATTTGTGGCGGACTTTGGGTTGGATGACGCAAAGGCCGAAACCGGCCTTGAACCGGAGCAGATCAAGGAGCTTGCAGAGCTTATACACAATGGCAAGGCTGTGTCGCTGTGGTGGTGTATGGGCATAAACCAGGGTTATGAAGCCGTGCGCACAGCTCAAGCGATCATCAACATTGCCTTGATGACTGGCAACATCGGCCGCCCCGGCACCGGCCCCAATTCGCTTACAGGCCAGCCCAACGCCATGGGTTCGCGCCTGCTTAGCAACCAGGCCATCCTTCCGGGCGGCGGAGACTATGACAACATTATACGCCGTTCGGCGTGCGCCACGGCAATGGGCGTGCCGGATTGGATGCTCCCGGACAAGCCGACGCTTACCTACAACGTTATTGTAGAGAAGATCAACGCCGGCGAGATCAAGGCGCTGTGGGTCGTACACACCAACCCGCGCCATTCATGGACGAACAACGAGACCTTCCGGACGGCCATGGATAAGCTGGATCTGCTGATCGTTAACGATATTTACGACGACACCGACACTTCCGCAGACTGCGACGTATTTTTTCCGGTTGTGCCGGCTCTGAAAAAGGAAGGCACGTTTATAAACACCGAACGCCGCCTTTCCGCACTGCGCCCCGTTCTTGAAAAAGAACCTTACGAACACACGGACTTTGACGTGTTCCTGAAAATGGGCGAAGCACTGGGTATGGGGGATCTGCTAAACAAATGGAGAACTCCGCGGGACGTGTTCAAGATACTCAGGCAATGCACCAAGGGAATGCCCGGGGACTTTACGGGCGTGGACTACGACGGCATCGTCAATACCAAGGGCATACAATGGCCCTTCCGCGAAGGCGAAACCCTGACCGATAACGACCGCCGGCTCTATGAAGACGGAGTTTACTACACGCCCAACATGCGGGCGAAGTTTGTGTTTGAAAAACCGGTGTCAGACCCATTGCCCACAACCGCCGAATTTCCATACGTGCTTAACACCGGGCGCGGCTCTGTGGGGCAGTGGCACACACAAACTCGCAACCGCGAAATTTCCGAACTGCTGGACGTTGTTTCCAAGGAGGCGTACTGCCTTATCAACGGCCAATTGGCCGAAAACCTTGGCATAGCAGAAGGGGACACGGTGGAGATTGCATCAATAAACGGCGAAAAAGCAAGCTTCAAGGCGCGCCTGACAGACACGCTGCAGCCGAATGAAATATTCGCGCCTATCCACTATATTGAAACAAACAAGCTCACCCCGTCGCTCTATGATCCTATCTCAAAGGAACCGTCCTACAAGACGACACCCGTTACCTTGTGTAAAATATAGTACAGGAGGGCGAAGGATATGAATAGCACAAAACCCGTCAGGCGCAGCATTTCAAGCCGCATTAAAATTGACCGCAGTAAGTGCATAGGGTGCTTGGGCTGTATGGCGGCCTGCACCGTGTCTCACGAAGGCCATTCGCCGCGCAACCGCGTGGTAAGCAGCACAGATAATGTTAATTCGCCCATATTCTGCAATCATTGTGACCTGCCGGAGTGTACCTATACCTGCATGTCTGGCGCGTTGGCCATAGACAAGGACACAGGCCACGTGCAGTATAACTCGGAGCATTGCGGAAGCTGTTATATGTGTGTAATGGGCTGCCCCTACGGCGTGCTTAGGCCAGATAAGCTCGACAGCAAGGTGGCCAAGTGCAATATGTGCGCCCACCTTGACGAAGACACAACCCGGTGCGTATCAAGATGCCCGATGGGTGCTATCGTGCTGGAAAAGGGGGAATAGCCCGTGAAGTATGTAGTCGTCGGCGCGTCGGCCGCCGGTATAAACGCCGCAAAAACACTGCGCCGGCTTGATTCCGGCGCAGAGATCACCATAGTTTCTAAGGACGAGGTCATCCACTCGCGCTGTATTATGCACCATTATCTCAAGGGAAAACGCGGCTTGGAGCAGCTGAGCTTTGTTAAGCCAAGTTTCATGGCCGACAACAATATCGAATGGAAAAAGGGCGCGGAGGTAGTCGGCGTGGATGCCGGCGGGAACGCGGTCCTGCTTGCGGACGGCTCGAAGGTTTGCTATGACAAACTGCTGCTTGCGGCCGGTGCGTCGTCGTTTTTTCCCCGCGCAATAAAAAACTTCGACGAAGCCCGAAGCGGCATCATCGGCTTTCGGAATATAGACGACGCCATAACCATCAAGAAGCTTGCCGCTGAACCGGGGGTGCAGAACATTGTGGTGCTGGGTGCAGGGCTTGTTGGTATCGACGCTATAGAGGGGTTGCTCGGCTTTGGCAAGAATATCGCGCTTGTAGAGCTATACAGCCACTTGCTCGGCAGGCAGCTCGACGCCCACGCCGCCAAGGCATACGAGCAGGCATTTACACTGGCCGGCGTTAAGCAATACTACGGCACCAAGATCACAGAGCTGGAGCTGGATTTTGACAATGCGGTCAGGAAGGTTGAGCTAAGCAGCGGCGTGCGTATCCCGTGCGACTTGTTTATCGTTACTTCGGGGGTATCGCCCAATGTGGCCTTCTTACAAGGCAGCGCGGTGGTTTGCGACGAGAGGGGGCTGGTATTCGATAGGTTTGGAAGGACTAACGTGGACAATATTTACGGCGCGGGGGATATTTCCGGGCGAAGCCCGATCTGGCCCGCCGCCGTTAAGGAGGGCATAATAGCCGCGTACAACATGGCCGGCCAACCGCTGGAACAGACAGACTTCTTCGCAAGCAAGTCCACCATGAACTTCCTTGGCATCGCCACGATGTCGATTGGTTCCCCGGAACCGCCGGACAGCTCCTACAGCGTCGAGATAGACCTTGACGGAAACGGCGGTTACAAGAAAATTATTCACAAAGACGGAGAGATAAAGGGCGCGATCATACAGGGGGATCTGTCTTATTCAGGCATTTTGACACAACTCATCAAGGCTAAGGTTGACGTATCGAAGCTTCAAAAACCTCTGTTCAAGATCAATTATTCAGACTTTTTTGGAGAATTTGCGTTTTAATGATGTCCGCAAGCTGCGAAATATCGTTACGCCTAAGCGTAGGCACGCTCTTGTGCATAAAACCGCCGTCAGTTGCGATGGCCAGGAGGGTATCTTCATTACAGACGGGCGCATCGACAACAACTTCTATCTTGGGAAAGCTCGAGTGCTTTAGCCCTTCGATAATTACGATGTCGCAATCGTCGAAATAATCGATAAACCGCCGAATACAGACGTCACTCTGATTTTTGACAAGCGCGAACCTGTCTTGTGAATAGATCAGGGTGACGTCGCTTCCTGCTTCCCTGGATCTGTAGGTGTCCTTGTGTTCCGTGTCTATCTCAAAACCGTGGCCGTCGTGCTTAATTACGCCGACACGGTATCCGTCCGACTTAAAAACTTCCAACAGCCTTGTGATGAGGGTTGTCTTGCCGCTGTTCTTAACTCCGCTTACGGCAAAGACCCGTGGCTGCCGGAACCTTGGTAGCTTGTCAAGGTCGGCCAAGTGGTTGATGTTGGCTATAACGGATTCGCCGAAGCGGCTGTATTTCAGCGGAATATACTTAACCCTTGAACTGTCGAACACCGCGAGAGGGCTGTATTTTTTTGCGCGGAACAAGCTGTCGATCAACGGGACGAGAGACTTTGAGTAGATGGCGCAAAGCGGCTGTATCGAGCTTTCCGACTTTAGCACGAAGCAGTCGTAGTCGGCGCTGATAAATTCCGCCATAAACTCCACCAATTCCGCCGTAAGGTTTGGCATATCCGTTGCGCACACAAACAAATATTCATTTCTGCAAAATTTCAGGCAGGTGTAGATGCCGCCCAGCGGGCCGACATCCCGTACTTCATCTTCCAGAAGCACGTAGGGAAGATGTTCATATTCCTGCTTAGACCCAACAGAAACCAACACTTCGTCAAAGCCGGCAAGCTGGCCGGATATCCGCTCTATAAACGATTGATTGTCGTACACCAAGAAGGATTTGTTGCGCCCGCCCACACGCCGGCTTTTGCCGCCGGCCAAAATTGCTGTGCTCAACTTCATACCAAACACCCCTAGTGCTCCTCCAATACTAAATTTAATGCGCCTTCGCGGTCTTTTTGCCGAAATCCCGCGTCAGCTCCTCCTTGCGAACCACTTCGGGCTGGTCGTTCGGCTA
>WRAA01000170.1 GCA_009780445.1 Defluviitaleaceae bacterium | reverse complement strand
TCAGCGTAGGAAAAAGCTGACGACGCACGGCGGAAAATTTGCCGAAAATGCGCCGAAATGGGGTTTTCAAACACGCCCTAGTTCGCAGATGGACAACAAAAACTAAAAGTGCTATAGTTGCCACATATTCCTACCATATGTATGACGCTATGTTGCAATACTAATCATAAGTTTGCAGTATAACGACAAACAACTCATAGATATGGAGGGCTATGCGCATGAGCATTGCACGCATGGTGAAGATATTGGTGGTGGTGGTGGCCTTCTTGGCTGTGGCCGGCACAATTTTAATAATGCTGGCGGCGCAGTCACGCGGAGTTATGGAGGACGCTTCGGAGCAGAGGTTCCGGCTTCAAATGGCCGCGCACGACCTGTACTCCGTCTCGGGAGACCTGATGCGGTGGTCGCGTTCCTATGCCGTAACGGGCGACCCGCGGGAGTACGAGAACTACCGCAACGAAACAACACAGGTCAGGCGCAAGGAGAGTGCCGCGGCGGTGTTCTACGAGCTTGACACGCCGGAGCACGAACAGTACATGGTCGGCAGGATTCTTGAGATCTTGGGGGATCTGGCCGTGCTGGAGGAGGAATCGTTCAGAGCCGTGGCCATGGGCGGTGTGCTTGCGCAGGACAACCCCGTGTTCAGCCCCGCTTACCGCGAAGGACGCTACGCCCTTGTCGGGATAATGGCGGATCTGCGCGAGGCCGTAAGCGCGCGCACGACGCTGTACCTGGAGGACTCCTACGCCGAGGCCTCCCGCTTCGGAACCTTGGCGGTTGTGACGACGGTGCTGTCCGGCATTGCGGGTATAGGCGGCGTGCTGCTGATCCTCAGCAGGATCACGCATGTGCGCAGGCTGGTGGTCGCGGCCAACGAGGTGGCGGCCGGCAACTTCAACATAAACTGCGCAAGCGCACACAATGACGAGATCGGCCAGATCTTCAAGGCCTTCGAGCAGATCACGGACAGCATCAAGATGCTGTTGAGCAATTTCGAGAAGGGCGTAAGAGCCTTCCAGCGCGGCGACATGAGCTACCAGTTTGCGGAGCCGCGGCTGCAGGGCGGCTTCGCGGAGATCTTGCAGGACGTTAACCACATTACCTACGAATTCCTGCTCTGCTTCGAACAGCTGACGGAACCGCTGATTATGATAGACGGCAACAAACGGGTGACGTACACAAACAGCATCATCAAGGAGTTTGCAAACCGAAGCGGCCAGAATGTCGTCGGTATGCACATTGACGAATTCTTAAACGGCGACATCTCGGGGCATCCATCCACCGTCACGGCGTTTAGGGAGCTTACGCCGCAGCTTGGCACAGGCGTGGAGATACAGCTGGAGCTTTCCCCCGGGCAGATGTTCGACTTTGAATATTCCTGCATACCGTTTCCGTTGAACGGCGTTGTGGAATGCGCCCTGATCCTGCTGGTGGACATCACAAAGTCCCAGAACCTCCAGCGTTACACCGAAAAGCTGAACGTCTACCGCAACGAACGCACCGAGAAGCTTACATCCACCATTATAGAGGCCTTCGAGAAGGCGCACCTTGACGTGAACATCTCCAAAAGCGACTTCGACGAGGACACCAAGAAGATAGCCGTGGAGCAGGATGCCGTGGAGGATATCGTGCAGAGCGCGACGGGCGTTATCAAGAGTTATGTTCTGGAGATCACCGCGGTTCTGCGGGAGATCGCAAAGAACAACTTCAACCTGAGGATCAAGCGCGACTATATCGGGGACTTCGGCTCTATCAAGGACTCCATCGGCATGATCGTAGAGTCTGTCGGTTCGCTCGTGGCGGAGATAAAGACGGCCACGGAACAGGTGGAGGCGGGTTCGGAACAGATTGCCAATTCGTCGCAGATGCTCACGGCCAGCCTTGAAGAGCAGACCCTGGCCATGAGCGAGATGAAGGAAGCCGTAAACCTGCTGACCGAGAAAACGCGCAAGAGCGCGGAGAACGCAAGCACCGTCAGCAATCTTTCCAACACCGTAAACGAGGTCGCCAACGACGGCGTGCGGCAGATGGAGAACATGCAGGTCGCGATGGACGAGATTAGACAGTCCTCCGAAAAGGTGGCCACGGTTCTCAGTTCGATCCAGAGCATTGCGTTCCAGACCAACCTTCTCGCGCTGAACGCGTCGGTGGAGGCCGCCCGCGCGGGCGAACACGGCAAGGGCTTCGGCGTTGTGGCGGAGGAAGTGCGCGCGCTGGCAATCCGCAGTTCCGAGGCGGCAAAGGACACAGTAAGCCTTCTGTCGGAATCGGAGGACCGCATACACACGGGCGTGCAGAAGTCCATCGAGACAACCGCGGCCTTCCGCAATATCGAGGAGGTTATCACAGACATCACCGGCGCCGTGGCCTCTATCGCGGAAGCCTCCGGAGACCAGGCCGAGGAAATCGCAAGGATCAAGAACAACATGGACGCGATCTACCGCGGGCTGTCGGAGGACGCGTCCGCCGTGCAGGACAACGCCGCAGTCAGCCAGGAGCTTTCAGGCCAGGCGCACATGCTGCGCTCACTGGTAGACATGTTCAAGCTGGACAATAATGTAGGGAGGGCATAACGATGTTATGGAACGAAAAGTATGAGACGGGCAACAGGGAAGTGGACGACGAACACCGCGAGATCTTCGACCTTGTTCAGAAGGTGATAGACGCTACGTTCAAGGATCGCGGAGAGAAGATGGAAACCATCATCGACTTCCTGGCCAACTACACCATCCAACACTTCAACAACGAGGAACGCCTGATGGAGGAAAGCGGCTACCCCCATACGGGCGAGCATAAACGCCAGCACGCGGAGTTCCTTGAGGAGGTTGTCAAGCTCAAGAAGAAGGTCTTGGCGGAGGCCGACAGAACCGCAAACAATGTGCTGATAAACAAGGTTATCGTAAACTGGCTGACGAAGCACGTCCTTGGCAGTGACATGATGATGGCGGCGCACTACCGCAAATGGGGGGATCTGGAGGCCGCCAAGGCGAAGAGCTGACGACACAAAGATTTGGATTGATAAATTTGCCAATCTGCGCTATACTTTTAGGTAAAACTTACTTAGGAGGCAGCATGTTGGATAAGTATATAGTGGCCATCGACGGCGGCACGACAAACACCCGCCTGCACCTGATGAAGGGCGGCAATGTTGTTGAGACGAAGCACGTACAGCTCGGGGCGAACTCCGACAACAGCTCGCTGGAGGAAGCGATCCGCGCCGCACTCGGCGGCTGGGCGCATGTGGAGATCGACTGCTTCCTGGCGTCCGGGATGCTCACGTCGAACATCGGGCTAATGCCCACGCCGCACACCGAATCCCCCTTCGACCCAATGAAGCTGACCCTCGCGCCGGTATACTTCGCGAACATTCACGCGGCACCCTTCTACTTCGTGTCGGGCGTAAAGTTCTTCGAGAACGGCCACAAAGATTCAGACCTTATCAAGGGCGAAGAGACCGAAATCTACGGCTTCCTGCGCGAAGAGGACATGCGGCGGCGTATACTCTGCATACACTTCGGCACGCACAACAAGGCCATGATGATCGAGAACGGCGTAATCATCAACAGCATCACCACCATCGGCGGCGAGCTGCTGCAACTGATCGTAAACAGCTCCATACTCAAGAGTTCGGTGGCGGATCTTGCGGAGTTTACGATGCAGGATGAGTATGTCCTCAAGGGCTTTGAGTATGGCGCGGAGCTTGGCCTCACCCGCTGCCTGTTCCTTGGCCGCACCGGCGACATCCTGTTCAAGCTGGACAAGGATCAGGTGCTGTCCTTCGTGTACGGCGCGCTGGTGCGGGAGGATATCGCGGCATACGCGAAGTTCCTTCGCACAGAGGTGGACCGCCTGATTGTCTACGGCCGCGAAGGTTTTTCCCGCGCCTTTGAAATCTGCCTGGGCAGGACCTATGCCAACGCTCCGCCGATATCGCGCATCAGCTTCGAGGACAGCGAGCTGATGAGCGCGAAGGGGCTGTACTACATCTACCAACACTGCCAAAAAAAGGGGTGATCAACGTGACCGATTCCGCAATCTACACAAGCCTGCTGCGCGAGAAGCTGGCGGTGATCATCCGCAATGTCAGCTCTAGCGACATGCCGCTGCTGTTCGACGCGCTGGACAGGGCCGGCGCGCGCTTCACGGAAGTCACCATGAACACGGAGGGCGCGGAGCGTTCTATATCCGCCATGCGCGAGAAGTACGACGGCCGGATCTATGTGGGCGCGGGCACGGTGCTGACGCTTGGCCGGCTGCGCGAAGCCCTTGCCGCGGGGGCGCAGTACATCGTCACGCCCAACACAAACCCGGAGGTCATCCGCCACTGCGCAGAGCGTGGCATCCTTGTGATCCCCGGCGCGATGACACCCAGCGAAATCGCCGCGGCAACCGCCCACGGCGCCACGATGATAAAGCTCTTCCCCGCCAACAGCCTTGGCGCGGGTTATCTCAAGGAGCTTAGCGGCCCCTTTGCTGGCGTGAAGTTCTTCCCCGTAGGCGGCATCACGCTGGAGAACATACCGGACTTCCTACGAGCCGGCGCGGTTGGCTTCGGCATCGGCGGGAGCATCTGCAACCTTGGCCTGATCTCGCAGGGCAAGTTCGGCGAGATCGAAAAAGCCGCCGTGCAGTATGTGCAGGCGGCTAAGGCGGTAATTTAGTAAGCGTAGTCGTATGCGTCTGTATATGTTGCTTCGGGCGGCTCTGGCGCGGCAGGCCTTGGCGCGGGGGTCAGCCATACCGGCTGATGGTGCATGTGCAGGATGACCTTGAGCGCGTTCACAACTTCGTGGGAGGCCGGCTCGCCTATCTCGAACAGCTCCG
>WRAA01000169.1 GCA_009780445.1 Defluviitaleaceae bacterium | reverse complement strand
GGTTTGGGGCTGGGTCGGCGCAATATTACGGTGTCCACATGCGGCATTGTGCCGCGCATTATCGACTTTGGGCGGCTTCGCGCGGGTTATGGCCTTGCGGTGTCCCTGCACTCCGCAGACGACAGCCTTCGCGCGTCGATGATGCCCGTGGCCAGAGCCTATCCTCTGGCGGACTTAATGGCCGCCTGCGACACATACTGCGAGCTGACACACCGGCGCGTGACCTATGAATACGCACTGATAGACGGCGTGAACGACAGCGACGCGGACGCACAGGCCTTGGCGAAGCTCCTGCGCGGACGCTTGGCGCATGTGAACCTGATCCCGCTGAACCGCGTGGCGGAACGCGGCCTTGCGCCGTCCGAAGCGTCACGCGCGCAAAACTTCATAAACACTCTGAAATCGTCGCGTTTAGAGGCAACACTGCGCAGGAGCTTAGGCGCGGATATCGGCGCGGCCTGCGGCCAGCTTCGCGCACAAACTTTGAGTTAGTAGGGATGGCATGATAGGTTTCGGCAAGACAGATCTTGGCTCTGCGAGGAACAACAACGAAGATTCAATCTTTGTATCAAACGAGGGCGTAGGCCCTCTCGAAAATCTGTATATAATCTCTGACGGAATGGGCGGCCACAACGCGGGCGAAGTCGCCAGCGGAAAGGCGATCGAGTTTTTTGTCGCGCACATATCAGAATTTGAGGGCGTTTCACAGGAGGGCATAGCCGAATTGATGACAACAGCCGTGCGCCACGCCAACCGCTGTGTACACAATATCTCGTGCAGCGACGCGAACCTTTCGGGCATGGGCACCACTTTCACGGCGGCCACCTTCGCGGACGGCAAGCTGTATATCGCGCATCTGGGCGACAGCCGCGCATACGTAGTAAGGCCGCAGGGCATACGCCAGATCACCGAAGACCACACATATGTGAACGACCTGGTTCGCGCGTCCATAATCAGCGACGAACAGGCGCGCACCCACCATCTCCGTAATGTCATTACGCGCGCCCTCGGCTCCGAAGAACATTGCGAAGTGGACGCGTACGTCCTAAATGTGCAGGAGGGCGACAGGTTCCTTATGTGTTCCGACGGCCTCAGCACCATGCTGGAGGATCCGGCGATCGAAGCCACTATCGCAGAAAGCTCCGGCCTTGAATCGGCGATAATACAGCTTATCAATGCCGCCAACGAATCCGGCGGGTATGATAATATCTCTGTGATCATGATCGGCGAAGGGGGTGCGTAGTTATGACACTTAGCCCGGGTACAGTCATTGCCGAAAGGTACGAGATTATCGACAAAATCGGCGCGGGCGGCATGGCCAACGTGTACCGCGCAAAAGACCGGGAACTGGACAGGTTCGTCACCTTCAAGGTAATGCGGGAGGAATTTGTCAACGACGAGGAGTTCAAGGCGCGTTTTAAGGTGGAGGCGCGTTCGGCCGCCGCGCTGTCGAACCAGAACATAGTCAGCATATTCGATGTCGGCCAAGAGGGCGACACATACTATATAGTAATGGAGTACATCAACGGCGTAACGCTGAAGGATCTGATAATACGCCGCGCCCCCTTCGACAACGACGAGGTGCTGGGCGTGGCCACACAGATAGCCGCCGGGCTGAAACACGCCCACGAACACGGCATCATCCACCGCGATATCAAGCCGCAGAACATATTGGTGACCAGCAACGGAATTATCAAGGTGACGGACTTCGGCATAGCGCGGGCGGTTTCCGCCGCCACTGTCACAACCACCGGCAACACCATGGGCTCGGTACACTATTTTTCGCCGGAGCAGGCGCGCGGCGGCCATGTGGACTTCAAGAGCGACATCTACTGCCTGGGAATAGTCATGTACGAGATGATAACGGGCAGGCTGCCCTTTGAGGGCGACACACCGGTGGCCATCGCGCTGAAACAGATATCGGACCCCCTGCCCGACATCCGCGAGGTGAACCCCAAGGCGTCGGAATCTGTCGTGCGCATAATACGCAAGGCCGCGGAGAAGCTCTCGACCAACAGGTACCAAACAACGGACGAGCTGACAAACGACCTCAAGCGCGCTCTGACGAACCAAAGCGGCGACTTCGTAAAACGCGGGGGATCCTCTGCACACACACAGGTTCCCGCGCGTGAAGCCTATGATGCCCCGCCGCCCGGCTTCGACACCATCGCCATAGACGCCAACGAAATCAAGATCATCCAGGAAGAACAGGCCAGCGCGAACAAGAAGAAGACAGGCGACGACAGGTTCTTGGGAATTGACGAAAAGTACAACGCCAATAAGAAGGCGGAGCGCAGAGTGGTTGTCGCGGCTATCTTGACGGCCGTAGCCATTGTGTCGGTGGGTCTTGCGATCCTCACCAGCTTGCTCATGCCGCGTATACCACAGCTTCCCCAGGCCATGGACATCCCGCCCTTTGTGGGCATGACGGTGGAGCAGGCGGAGGAATGGGCGCAGACCCTGCAAATACGCATCAACGTAATGGGATCGGACTTCAGCGAAGAATTTTCGGAAGGCGAGATCATGCAGCAGAGCATCGCGGGCGGCGGCGACACGCTGTACCAGGGCGACGCCATAAACGTGTGGGTGTCGCTGGGCGACGACAGGCACGAGATTCCGGACCTTGTGAACCTTGACATTCTCGAGGCCGATTCCGTGATACGCGATTCTGTTTTCCGCATCGAAGAAGAGTATGTGCCGAACGAGATCTACGCCATGAACATCGTAGTCGGCCAGTATCCGGCAGCGGGCGAACGCGCCCACGCCGGCGAGGTAATCCGCGTGATGATAAGCTCCGGCCCAAGCCAGACCAGCGCGGTGGTGCCCAACGTAGTGGGCTTCACCGAGGACCGCGCAATAACGGAGATACAGGACGCGCGGCTTGTGCCGAACGTTATATCGCGTTTGGAAAGCTCGACCGTGCCGGCGGGCAGCGTCATCAGCCAGACTGTGGAGGCGGGCGAGGAGCTTGGCGTAAACGCCACGGTGGGTCTCGTGGTATCCACCGGTATGCCGGAGGAAGGGGCGCAGACAACACCGCCGCCGCAACAGCCCACGCCCCAGCAAACGTCCATACCCATGCTGGTTCCGCCCTCCGTCCCGGACGACGTAGACGTGGTGCATGTGCGCATCAACCGCACGGCCGGCGGCGCAACAGAGCTTGACTACAACGAGAACTTGCAGATGTCGGCGTTCCCGTTTTCGCTGGTGCGCCAGGGCGAAGGCGTGGTGGACTTCTTCGTGGAGATAATGCACCCTACGACGGGGGAGCTGTACCACAGCTTCACACACAGGATTGACTTTGGCTCGTAAGGGTCTGTTTAGTACTAAACAGGCTCCAAGGGGGTGTCGCAAACGTTAGGCAGAATTGTAAAGGGTGTCGGCGGAAGCTATGAAGTATCGTGCAACAACACGGTATACACCTGCGCGGCGAAGGGTATCTTCCGCAAGAAAGGCATTACGCCGCTGATCGGTGACCGCGTGGAGTTCGAGGTGCTTAGCGAGGACGAGCTCACCGGCAATGTGGTGAACATTTTGGAGCGCACCAACTCGATGGTTCGCCCACGGGTGGCCAATATCGACCGCGCAGTCGTGGTGTTCTCCGTGAAACGCCCCGCGATAAATGTGGATCTGCTGGACAGATTCCTGATCCTTGCGGAGTTTGAGGGCATCGACGCGATGATCGTGCTGAACAAGTGCGATATATCGGACAAGGCAGAGACGGAGCTGCTGCGCCGAACCTACGAGGATATCGGCTACACCGTGGTGCTGATGTCCGCCGTCACGCTGGAAGGGCTTGACGAGTTTCGGCGGCTGCTGCGCGGCAAGGTGAGCGTGCTGGCGGGGCCGTCCGGCGTGGGAAAGTCCAGCATTGTCAACTGTGTTTCGCCAAAGCTGATGGAAACGGGCGAGCTTAGCCGCAAGATAGACCGAGGCAAGCACACCACGCGCCACGCCGAGCTTCTGCGCGTAGACGACGATACCTTCATCGTGGATTCGCCGGGCTTCACCTCCCTTGCGGTGGACGGCATCGGCCGCGACGATATCGCCGGCTGCTTCCGCGAGTTCGCGCCCTTTGCACAGCGCTGCCGCTTCAACGACTGCAAGCACCTGCGCGAGCCGGGCTGCGCCGTGAAGGAACAAGTGGGGCACGCCATAAGCGCGGACAGGTACGAGCGTTACGAACGATTAGTGGATTGATTCACTGCATATGGAGGGATAAGCTATGATAAAGCTTGCTCCGTCACTGCTTTCGGCGGACTTCACGCGGCTTGGCGAGCATGTGGCCGAAATTGAGGACGCGGGGGCGCACTACTTGCACCTGGACGTGCTGGACGGCAGTTTCGCGCCGAACATCTCCTTCGGAATCCCCGTTATCTCCGCCCTGCGCCCGGTCAGCAGCATGGTGTTCGACACCCATCTGATGATACGCCGCCCGGAACGCCATATCGAAGCCTTTGCGCAAGCCGGCGCGGACATCATCAACTTGCATGTTGAAGCCTGTCTTGATCCGCTGGAGGCCGTGCGCAAGATCAAGAGCCTCGGCAAGAAGGCCGCGCTGACGATCAAGCCGGCCACCCCCGCCAGCGCGCTGTTCGAGTATATGGAAGAGCTGGATCTGGTGCTGGTCATGACGGTGGAGCCGGGGTTCTCTGGCCAGGAGTTTATGCCCGGCTGCCTGCCGAAGATCGAGGATATCGCCGAGTTTATCTGCCGCAACGGCCTAAGCACCGAGGTAGAGGTGGACGGCGGCATCGGCATCGACAATGCCGCCCGGGTCATTTCCGCCGGCGCGAACGTGATCGTCGCCGGTTCCCAGGTGTTCGGC
>WRAA01000168.1 GCA_009780445.1 Defluviitaleaceae bacterium | reverse complement strand
CCGTCCGCCGACGCAATCGGTTCATAGACAACAAAAAGGAGGCAACTACATGCCGCTAGTCAAGTTCCCCTACGGAACGGATATCATCGAATACGACATTCCCAAAGCCCGCTTTCGGGCGGAGCTTGTGTCGGAAATGCACCATTACAAGCCCGAACTGCCGCCGCTCCAACTTGTGGAACAAGCCCTGCAAAACCCCATCGGCACGCCCAGGCTCTCCGTAATGGCGGAGGGCAAGAAGAACGTGGTGATAATCTGCAGCGACCACACGCGCCCCGTGCCCAGCAAGGTGATTATCCCGCCGATGCTGGCGGAGATCCGTAAGGGCAGCCCTGACGCGGACATCACCCTGCTGGTGTCCACGGGCTGCCACCGCCTGACCACGGACGCGGAGCTGCTGACCAAGTTCGGCCCCGACATCGTCAAGAACGAGAAGATCGTCATACACGACTGCGACAACTCCGAGACAGTGAACATCGGCAAGCTGCCGTCGGGCGGCACAATCATCATCAATAAGCTTGTGACCGACGCCGACCTCGTTACGGCGGAAGGTTTTATCGAGCCGCACTTCTTCGCGGGGTTCTCCGGCGGGCGCAAGAGCGTGTTCCCGGGCGTGGCCAGCCGCAGAACAGTCACCTACAACCACAACGCCGAGTTTATCGCGCACCCGCGCTCCCGCACGGGTCTGCTGGAGGGCAACCCCATCCACATCGACATGCTCTACGCCGCACGCCTTGCGCGTCTGCACTTTATCTGCAACGTGGTGATCAATTCCGACAAGGAAGCCATCTTCGCCGTGGCGGGCGATCTGGACAAGGCGCACGTGGCGGGAACGGAGTTCCTGGCGGACAGGTGCCAGGTTACAGCCGTGCCTGCGGACATCGCCATCAGCACAAACGGCGGCTTCCCGCTGGATCAGAACATCTACCAGGCCGTGAAGGGCATGACGGCGGCGGAGGCCACCGTTAACAAGGGTGGCGTGATCATCATGCTGGCGCGTTCCAACGACGGCCACGGCGGCGAAATGTTCCACAAGACCTTCAGGGACGAGAAGGACGTAGACCGTATGCTGCGCACCTTCCTCGACACTCCCAAGGAGGACACCATCGTGGATCAGTGGCAGTCGCAGATATTTGCGCGGGTGCTGCAGCGCGCCAAGATAGTGTTCGTCTCGGAAGCTCCCGACGAGATCGTGCGGGATCTGCACATGACCCCCGCCAAGTCTCTGGAGGAGGCCATGAAGATCGCCGAAGAGTTTCTTGGCAACCCGAACGCCACCATCACGGCCATTCCCGACGGAATTGCCGTAATGGTCGTTGAATAAGGGGGGCAATGTGCGAAACATTCACAACGACGCCAAACAGATGATAGGCACCATCATAGCCGACAACATGCCGCGCCGCGCGGTGGAAGCCGCCCTGAGCCGGCACGAGTTTGGCGGGCGCATCTTCCTTGTGGCTATCGGCAAGGCGGCGTGGACGATGGCGCACGCCGCGTCCGACTTTCTGGGCGACAGGCTCGAGAAGGGCATTGTCGTTACGAAGTACGGCCATTCGCAGGGAGACCTTCCGCGCATCAGCATCTACGAAGCCGGCCACCCTGTGTCGGACGAGCAAACAATCTCCGCCACCCACGAATGCGTGGAGCTTGCCGCAAGCCTGGGCGCGGAGGACGAACTGCTCTTCCTTGTCTCCGGCGGCGGCTCCGCCCTCTTCGAGAAACCGCTGGACGGCCTCACGCTGGAGGACTTCAAGGACGTAACGACCCAGCTGCTGGCCTCCGGCGCGGACATCGTGGAGATGAACATGGTGCGCAAGCGTATGTCCGCCGTAAAGGCCGGGCGTTTTGCCGGCCTTGCCGCGCCGGCGCGGGTGTTCGCCGTGATCCTCTCCGACGTGCTGGGCGACAGGCTCGATTCTATCGCATCCGGCCCGGCCGTGGCCGACGCTTCCACGGCGCAGGACGCAATACGCGTCGTGGAAAAGTACAGGCTGAAACTCTCCGACACCCAGCTGCGCTACATGCAGGCCGAAACGCCCAAGAGCGTCACCAACGTGGAGACCGTCATCACGGGAAGTGTGCGCACCCTGTGCGAGTCCGCCGCGGCAACCGCGCGGGAGATGGGCTACACGCCATACGTCCTCACCACCACCATGAACTGCGAGGCCGCGGAGGCCGGCCGCCTGCTGGCTTCAATCGCCGCGGACACCCGCGCCGGGCGTAATTCCTTCGCCGCACCCTGCGCGATCATCGCGGGCGGCGAAACCGTTGTCACGCTGAAAGGCGGCGGCAAGGGCGGGCGCAACCAGGAGATCGCCCTTGCGGCGGCCAAGGGTATCGCCGGGCTTGACGGCACCCTCATATTCTCCCTGGGCTCCGACGGAACAGACGGCCCCACAGACGCGGCCGGCGGCCTTGCAGACGGCACCACCGCCGCACGCCTCAAACAGCAAGGCATCGACATCGACAAGGAACTCGCCGACAACAACGCCTACCCCACCCTCTCCGCCGCGGACGGCCTGATAATCACAGGCCCCACCGGCACCAATGTGAACGACGTCAGCGTGATCCTCTGCAGTTAGACACAACAAAACACCTCTGCGCTGTTAAAGCTGTGCAGAGGTGTTGTTTGTGAAACCGGTTATTTTGCGAATGTGCGGTAGCCGATGGCCTCGGTGATATCCTCGACGCTGATGTCGGCGCGCCCCGCAAGGTCCGCGATGGTGCGCGCAAGCTTCAAAATCTTGTGGTAGGAGCGTCCGCTCAGCCGCATGGTGTCGAAGGCCAGCTTGAGCATCTCGCCTTCTCGCCGGCCTATGGCGCAGTGCGTGCGCAGCTGTGCCGGCGTGAGGCGGGCGTTCTGCGTAATGCCTTCGCCGCGGTATCTCTGCCGCTGGATCAACGCGGCGGCGGCAACCCTTTCGCGCACAACGCAGGAAGCTTCGCCGGAGCCTGCCGCCGCCGACATATCGATATCGCTGTAGCGCACGCTCTGCACCTCCACCTGTATGTCGATACGGTCCAGCAGGGGGCCGGACACCTTGGCCAAGTACTTGGCCACTTCGGCAGGAGAGCATGTGCAGCCGGAGCCGGCCGTGCCGGCATAACCGCAGGGGCATGGGTTCATGGCGGCCAACAGGCAGAAGCCGGCGGGATATGTAACGGACGGCACGCCGACACGCGCCACGGTGACTTCGCCCGCCTCCATGGGCTGGCGCAGAGCCTCCAGCGCGTTTCGCGCGAACTCGGGCAGTTCGTCCAGGAACAGCACGCCCTTGTGCGCCAGACTGATCTCGCCCGGCCGCGAAGCCCGCCCGCCGCCCACCATTGCCGCATAGGACGACGAATGGTGCGGAGCGCGAAAGGGCCTTTCGCGAAGCAACCCGGCGCGGCTGCCCTTCATAAGGCCGGCCACGCTGTAGATCTTGCCGACTTCGATAGCCTCGTCAAGCTCCAGCCTAGGCATAATGCCCGTGAGGCAGCCCGCCAGCATGGTCTTGCCCGAGCCGGGCGGCCCCATCATCAGCATGTTGTGGCCGCCCGCCGCGGCGATCTCCAGCGCGCGTTTGGCGTTCGCCTGCCCCTTCACCTCCGCAATGTCGCGAAAGCCCGCGCCGGCCTGCTCCGCTTCGCCCGCGGCATAAACCAACGCCGCCGGCCGCTGCGGATCCAGCGGGGTTTCGCCGAAGTGCGCCACAAGCTCCGCCAGAGACGACGGCGCGTACACCGCAAGGTCCGGCACCAAGGCCGCCTCCTGCGCGTTCTCGGGCGGAACGATACAGCTCTTCGCGCCGCACAACGCAAGGCTTGCCGCCATGGGCAGTACTCCGCTTACGGGGCGTATCGCGCCGTCCAACGAAAGTTCCCCCGTGACGAAACAGCCCAACACCCTCTCCGCCGCGATAAACCCCATGGACACAAGCAGACCCACCGCGATAGGCAGGTCGAAGCTGGGGCCTTCCTTGCGCACATCGGCAGGGGCAAGGTTCACCGTCACGCGCTTTGGCGGCATGGTGTAGCCGCTGTTCTTCAAAGCCGCCCGCACACGCTCGCGCGATTCCTTCACGGCAGACCCGGGCAACCCCACAATCTCGAAGTACGGCAAGCCCGCGCCCATGTCCACCTCCACATCCACGGCCAAGCCCTCTACACCCGTAATGGTTCCGCTCAAAATCTTCGCAATCAAATCATCACGCCCATCAAAATATTAGGAGGTTACGCATATGAGACTGTACAGCGCATTGAAACAAGGATTGCACATCGACAAGCTTGTCGTGTTTATGTTCGTCTCTCTGTTAGCCGCAACCTTGTTTACATATTTCACAAGTGGAGGGGGATTTTTTGTTGACAGGCTGGACTACTTCTTCATCGGCTTGGTGCGCGAAACCGTAGAGCTGAACCTTGATGTGTTCACCTCTTCGCCGCTGGATTCCGGTTTTTTGTTGGAAGAAGGAGGCCGCATGAGGGCGCCTGACGTGCGTTTTTCTCATACATACCTGGCCTTGTCCCACCATCCGTCGTGGCTGCTTAACTCGGTGCTGATACGGCTTATGATTATCGGCCGGTTTAATGTGCTGATGGCCGGCATAGTTATTGCTGCATATGTGTACAGGACTGACCCCTTGCGGTTTGGAAATGCCACAGCTTGGTGCCTCATGAAGTGGCAGGTCTTGACGGCGGTGTTGTCCGTTGTGGTGTTGATCGGTGTCACGGCGGTGCTGGGTACTGCCATGGGGCTTGTTATGTACCAACAGATAAGCGGGCATGAGGGCATGGTCTTTGTGCGGGAGCTTTACAACGAAACAGACGGCCTGTGGCGTCCGGACGCCGCATACTACGCCCGCGCACTGACGCTGACAT
>WRAA01000167.1 GCA_009780445.1 Defluviitaleaceae bacterium | reverse complement strand
GCTGCGTTCGCCAATGTTCATCTGTTTAAGCTTCAGCCGCGTATCGTTGATGCGGCGGCGCACCAGCACCGTGTTTACGCGGAAGGATTCGGTGAACGCGTCCTTGGAGCCTTGCACCACAACCTCGGTCTCAGCGGACTGCACGCCGCGGCTTGGCCAGCCCTTTGTGGAAACAATCAGCCCCGTGCGGCACCCATCGATAAACAACACGGTGTTGCCGCCCAGCACCGCGTCCGCCATCTCCTTCATGCCCGAGGCTTCCGAAAAGTCGGCGGTGTTAAGCCCGCCGTTCGTGATGAAGTCCAGCAGGCTCGCGCTTACGTCCAGCCCGCGGCTTGGCTTCACAAGAGGCCGCATAATGCGCCACTCCACCATTTCGCGGTCCACCATGTTGTCCAGGTACATCAGGTACACATACCGCCCTGTACCCGCCTTGAATCTCCGGCGAACCATGTCGCCAAAGTCTGTGAACAGCCGTTCCATCTCGGCTATGTTCGCGTCTATGCTGACGGAAATCTCCTGCATGTTATCGCTCCGTTGTGAGACATTCTCTTAGTGTCTCTGCAACGGTGAAAAATATTCAGATCCTGTTTAGCTCTCGAACTTCGTGTTATAGGTACGGATACACCAGGCAAGCGCGGCCGCGAACACCACCGCAATCAGCACGCCGCCCTCCGGTATGTGCCCGTTAATCAGCATCAGGGCGCAGACCCCAATGCCCGCGATCACGGCACCCGCCCAGGCCGTAAGTGCCGTGCCGAGGTACGCCCGCTTGGCGAACACCAGCATGTAGCCGAACAGCGCGGCCACAGGCAGCAGGAAGCCCGACGATATGACAGTGGTGAGTCCGTTGGTGTTAAACGTCATGAAGGATGTGTTCTCCGTGGCGAATCTCATCATCAAGGTCTCCCCCGCCGTTGCGATTCCCATGCCAAGCAGTATTACCACAACACTCAGCAGCATCCGCACCCCAAGCAGCATCCCGAATGGCCGGTTGACCAATCTGTCGAACCTCTCGTAGCCCGATGATATGTCCACCAGCATCCCCGCCACCGGAAATACGAAGATGAAGTATCCGCTTACGATGGAGAAGGCGATGTTGACGACTACCACAGGCGCGAAGGCGAAGGGTATGTCGGTGTAGGCGGGAACCGGCAGGATCTGGCTTATCGCCCCGGCCAAGACCACCCCGGCCAGCCAGTAGCGCAGGTGCATCCAGTAGTACCAGATCTCCCACTTGATCGTCTTTGTCAGAGTATTCATCAGCCCACTACCTCCATGTAATAATCTTCTATCGAGATGCCCTTGTCGCGTATGTCGTCCGCCTTGGCCGACGTGGCCGCGTTACGTGTGATTATCACAACTTCGTCGAATATCGCGTCCAGATCCCGCAGGAGGTGCGTGGAGATTATCAGGGTCTGCCACGGCTCCACATAGGCCAGGATCGCCTTGACGATCTCCCGCTTAAACTTAGGGTCAAAACCCGCCATAGGTTCGTCCAGCAGGTATACCTTCGCCCTGCGCGCAAGGCAGAGCATCAGGCAGGCCCTCTCCTTCATGCCGGCGGACATTTCATCCATCCTTGCACCCGTGTCTATGCCAAAGTCCGCGCACAGCTGCGCCGCAATATCGCGGCTGAAATCCACGTAGAAGTCGCCGTTGTAGGCTATCGCGTCCGACACCTTCATGTACGGGCCGATCTGCTCCGGCTCCAGCATCAGCGACACCAGATCCCGCGTGTGGCGCGACACGGCCTTGTCCTGTATGAATATCTGCCCGGCGTCCGGCGCGGACAGACCCGCTATCATCCGCAGTATCGTCGTCTTGCCGATCCCGTTCTCGCCCAGCACCCCAACGACACAGCCGCCCGGCAGGTCCAGCGAAAAGTTGTCGAACACTTGGTGCCGCTTGAACCTCTTGCTCACACCCCTGATGCTTACGGCCGTATTATCCATTGCCCACTTCCTCCCTCACAAGCTCCACTATCTCTTCCGGTGAAAGCCCCATCTCCCGCAGCTGCGCGACGAAATCCCTCACACACTTGCTTATCATGTCCCGTTTTAAGCTCTGCCGTACATCCTTCGCCACGAAACTTCCAACTCCCTTCCTTGTCTGCACAATATCATATTCCTCCAGCTGTGCAACGGCACGCTGTATCGTTATTGCAGTAACCGAATATTTCACCGAGCATTCGCGCACCGAGGGCAGTTTGTCGCCCTCTGAAAGCTCCCCCGAGACTATGTTCCGGCGGATGTCGTCCGCAATCTGCACATATATCGGTATATTCTCCACAAACTTCATGTGCCGCCTCCATTCTTGTTTACTGTACTACATAAGTATAACAGTATCACATCACTTTGTCAACCCCTTTTTTTCGCAAAACGAAAAAACCTTCGCCAAAGCAGTTCCACTTGACACTTACTGAATCGGAGCCGGAAACCGCAATGGTTCAGTGCGGTTTCCGGCGAACGATGAAGCTTAGTGTCAAGCGGAACTGCTATATTGGCGAAGGTTTTGCTCGAGAGAGGTGTTAGAACGCCGGAACCACGTTCCCGCCGTACTGCTCAAGGATAAACTCCCGAACCTTGTCGGAGGTGAGCCAGCGGGCCAGGATCTGAATGGCTTCGTCGTCCGCGTTTTCCGGGCGCACCGCCAGCACGTTGGCGTATGGCGAATCGGGGTTTTCCCGGGCGATGGCGTCGGTGGCCGGGTTCAAGCCGGCTTGCAGGGCGAAGTTGGTGTTAATGATGGAGAGATCTGTATCGCCGAAGGTGTGCGGCAGCATTGCGGCCTGTATCTCCTGTATCTGTAGATCCAGCGGGTTTGCGGCGATGTCGAAGATTGTGGCAAGGTTGTCACCGGTGTCCACAAGCTCCAGCAGGCCAAGGCTTTCCAGCAGCAGCAGGGAGCGCGCCCCGTTTGTCGGGTCGTCCGGTATGGCGATGGTCATGCCTTGGCTGACCTGGCTAAGGTAGTTGAGATCCTGCGAATACAGGCCGATAGGTTCGATATGCACACGCACCACATAGGTGATCTCGCGGCCGGTGTTCGTCACAAAGGCGTTGAGGAACGGTATGTGCTGGAAGTAGTTTGCGTCAAGGCTTCCGTCCGCCAGAGCGGGGTTCAGCAGGGCGAAGTCGCCGAATTCTTCAATTTGCAGCAGCACTCCTTCGGCGGCAAGATCGCCGCGGATATACTCCAGGATCTCCGCGTGGGGAACGGATGTTGCGCCAATGCGTATCGTAACGGAATCGCCCTCGGCGGGAGACGACGGAGAACAGGCAGCAAGCAGCAAACCGGCCGATAGAACAGCCGCGATAGTACGTACCGAATTAGTCATGGTTATCAACCTTTCTGTTTAGGAAGCTACCTCTTGTCGAGGCGTTTGGCGATATAGTCTCCCGTGAACTGCACTATCTGCACGAGTATCACGAGTATGATAATGGTGTAGATGAGGATGTCTGTCTGGTGTCTGTCGAAGCCGAAGCGTTTCGCCGCGTCTCCCAGCCCGCCGCCGCCTATCAAGCCGGACAGGGCGGACAGCCCCACAAGGTTGATGATCGTGATCGTGCAGTTCATCACCAGCCCTTGGGATGTCTCGGGGATTATCACGCGGAAAAATGTCTGCGACACAGTTGCGCCGGAGCTGATCGCGGCCTCCAGCACGCCCTTGGGCATGTCGCTGAATGTGGCCTCCGTGAGCCGCGCCACAAAGGGTATGGCCGCGATGGTCAGCGGCACCACGGCCGCCTGGGTGCCGATGCTGGAACCCACGATGATCCGCGCCAGCGGAAACACCGCAAACACCACCACGATAAACGGAAGGGACCGGAAAATGTTAACAACGAAGCCCAGCACCCCGTTTACAACGCGCAGAGCCGCAAGCCCCGCGCCCTCCCGCGCCACGAAGCGTTCCAGCAGTCCATCCCGCGCGGTAGTGTAGATTATTGTGCCGAGCAGTGTGCCGATGGTGATGGCCAGCAGGCTCGAGAAGCCCACCATGTACAGTGTGTCCAGCGTAGCGGGAACCAGCACGCGGCGCAGATGCTCCAGATATTCAGGGTTTGTGAAGTCAACTTCAAGCCTGTTCAATGTCCAGCACCTCCGTGGGTATGTTGTGTTCCGCAAGATATTTCATAGACGCCTGCACCGCCGGCTCATCCCCCGTAATCATTATCACGATACAGCCGATAAGCGTCTCGCCGATCTCCTGTATATTGCCCGACAACACCGATATGGTCACGCCGAAGCGTTTTATGCATTCGCTCATAAACGGGTCGGGCGCGGTGTCGCCCACGAATGTGCATTTAAGCAGCTTGCCGCCGGAGCTTAGCGCGCCCTTGTAGGCGGCGTTGGTGAGTTCCGTGTCCACAATCTTGAAGAACCTCTGCGCCGTTGCCGTCTTGGGGTAGGCGCACACGTCCACGACGGTGCCAAGCTCGATAACCTCGCCGTGTTCCAGTATCGCCACGCGGTTGCACACCTGCTTGATAACCTCCATCTCGTGGGTGATGATCACGAAGGTTATGCCCAGTGTGCGGTTGATCTGCTTGATCAGCTGCATGATGGACTCCGTGGTGGACGGATCCAGAGCGGACGTGGCTTCGTCGCAGATTACGATGGACGGCTCCGCCGCAAGGGCGCGGGCTATGCCCACCCTCTGTTTCTGCCCGCCGGACAGCCTTGAAGGATACGAATTCCGCTTTTCCTCCAGCCCCACCAGCTCCAGCAGCTTGTTCACCTGCGACTGTATGTAGGCCTTGGGCTTGCCGGCGACCTTCAGCGGAAAGGCGATATTGTCGTACACGGTGGAGTTCATCAGCAGGTTAAAGTGCTGGAACACCAGCCCAAGCTTGCGCCTGTAGAAGCGGAGCTGTTCGCCCCGCAATCCGCT
>WRAA01000166.1 GCA_009780445.1 Defluviitaleaceae bacterium | reverse complement strand
GCCCGCTGTGCCAACGATTACGGGAATCTTGCGTTCCAGCCCCGCCTTTATCATAATCTCCAAGTCGCGCTTGACGGCAGCGCGGTTGGTGAACGACACGCCCGCGCCGAGGTAGTAGGGGCCGGGGTCTGTGGAACCCGCGTCCACGGCGATAACGTGGGGCCTGCGCTTCAAACCTTCGCGGAAGGATTCCTCCGGAAAACCGTAGCCAAGTATGGCCGTAGTTGACAATATTCTCAATTCTTCCATGTAACATCAGTCCTTTGGCAAGTGTCCGATTCTAAGTTACATACATACTATCACAGACAACATCATTTTTCAACACAACAGCAATAGTTTCTTCCAAAAATTACGAAAACCATTGACAAATAAAAAATTATGTGCTACAAATGATGTAGGTAAACGTTTAGCTATAGTGAATTCACTACATAGTAGATTTAGTTCGTTACATACCATAAGGGTCGTGAAATTGTGCGCAAGATTAATAGGGTAACCATAAAGGACGTTGCTACGCTGGCAAATACTTCCGTTGCGACAGTTTCCTATGTGCTTAATAACTCGCAGACCAGGTACATCACGCCCGCAATGCGTAAAACCGTAGAGGACGCCGCGCGGGATCTGGGTTATGTGAAGTCCATGGTGGCAAGCGGCCTCAAGGGCAAGAAGATGGGCGTAATCTCCTTCCTCACGCCGCAGTTCGACAACCACTTCTTCATGGAAATATTCTTCGCCATCGAACGGATAGCGAACCGCAAGGGCTACACGCTAACGGTGTGCAACACCTTCGACGACCCGGTGCATGAGAGAATCGCCATAGAGCGGATGAGCCGGCTCTGGGTGGACGCCTGTCTTGTGATCCCCACGCACAAAGGAGCGGAGAACAGCGCGTACCTGCGGGCGCACAAGATCCCCGTCGTTTCGATAGAACGCCCGCTGACGGGAACGGACGATAAGTATGACTTTATATCCAGCGACAACTTCGGCGCGGCCTATGACATGACGGAATACTTGATCAAGAACGGCCACACGCGCATCGCCATCGCATACTGGGAATCGCTGATAACCAACCTTGGCGAGCGTCTCGAGGGATATCGGCAGGCTCTGAAGGACTACGGCATAGGCTTCGACGAAAGCTTGGTCAAGAGAACCACCCTTGTAAACCGCACGGAGGACAGCACGCAGGGCGAAGGATATCGGCTTACGCAGGAGATACTACAGGATCCCACAGTCACCGCCGTGTTCTATTCTCAATATGTGCTGGCGGAGGGCGGTATAAAATATATGCGTCAGCACAAAATACAGATTCCCGGGGATATGTCTGTGGGCGTGCTTGGCGGGCCTAAGTGGGTGGAGATGTCCGAGGTGAAGTTTGCGCACATCATGCAGCCGGGTGCGCTCATTGGCGAAAAGGCGGCGGAAATTATCTTTGCGAAGCTGGAGGGTGAATCGCCGGGATTTGTGCAGGAGAAGATACCCTGTACGCTCTATCCGGGAGACTCCGTTCGGGATTTGACTAACAACGGTTAAACCGCCCGGTAACGGGCGTTTAATAGTACAAAAATAAAGCTCATAGCTGAAAGGAACATGTACATGAAGAAAGCATTTGCACTTATCTTGGCGGCTTCGCTGTTGGCTGCCTGCGCGGCTCCCGCGTCGCCGCCCGCGCCCGCGGCTCCCCCCGCCGCCGGGCAAGCACAGACGGAGGCTCCCGCAGCGCCGGAGCAGGTATTCAACCTTCGGGCATCGTCAAACCTTGCGGCCACAGGCACCGTCGGCCAAGGGCTGCAGTACTTCGTGGATCTTGTGAACGAGAGAGCCGGCGGGCGCATCAACGCCACCGCAAATTTCGGCGCGGAACACGGCAGCCAGGCGGAACAAGTCGAAATGACGCGTATCGGCGCGCTTGACATGGTTGTGGCCTCCCCGGGCAGCGGCCTCGGCCCCCTTGTGCCGGAACTGGCAAGCTTCGAGCTTCCGTTCTCCTACGATGACAACGACCACTTCCGCCGCGTTCTCTACGGAATGGAGAGCGAAGTATCCGCACGCGTGGAGCCTTTCGGCTTCGTGGCTATGGCCGGCCAGAGCCAAGGCGCGCGCCACATACTGACGCAACGCCCGGTTCGCCGGCTTTCGGATCTCCAAGGCATGGTAATGCGCGGGCCGAACGCGACATATGTCGCGATGTTCGAGCATCTGGGCGCGGCCGGTACCACCACAGACTGGACAGAGGTCTACACAGCCCTTCAAACAGGCGTGATCGACGGCGCGGAGGCCTCGCCTGACATGATCAATTCCATGCGCTTCCAAGACCAAGCAAGCTACTTCACCATCACAGGCCACATCATCGCAAACGTGTTCTACTTCTTCAACGCGGACTGGTGGTATGCACTGCCGGCCGACCTTCAAGAGCTGGTGCGCGAAGCGGCGCACGACGCGGCTCTCTTCCAAGCTTATATCGACGATATCGCCCAGGTTCAGTCTCTGGACGAAATGATCGCCGACGGCGTGGAGGTTATCGAGCTTGACGACATCGAAGCTTGGCGCGAAGCCGTTTCCCCGATGGAAAACGAGTTCCGCGGCAGAGGATCAAACTTCGACACATTCATCGACGCAATCCGCGCAATAAGCTAGGGCGTGTTTGAAGAATCCTGTTCCCGGTGTATGCATCGGGAACAGGATTCAGCTTATATGGAAGGTGAAGTACGTGCAGATAATAAAGAATATCTACCTAGCTCTCTGCAAGTGCCGTGATATTGCAATTATCGGGACAGTGGCCTTTATCATCGGGCTGGTTCTTGTGCAAATTTTCCTGCGTTATATCGCCGCGGGCGCATTCCGCCCCTTTGCCTGGGGAGACGAGCTGATACGTAACCTTAGCGCGTGGATGTTCTTCCTGGGCGCGAGCCTGGCCGCGCGGGAAGGCTCCCACATCAGCATAGACTTCCTCGTGAAGAAGCTGGTCAAGGGCAGGGCGCGCTGGGTGGCCAACAAGATTGTGGGGCTTATCTGCCTTGCGGTGATCGGCCTGCTCATAGTGGTGGGCTTTCAGTCCGCGCTGGATAACCCCGCCAGCATGGTCAACCTGCCCTCGATACCCATGACGGCCTTCCTGCTGGCCATCCCCGTGGGAATGTCCTTCGTGTTCATCGACTTCCTGCTGGTGTTCATATTCGGCTATCATCCGTTTTCCAAGAAGGTCCTGGCCGCCGCCGAAGCCGCAAAGACAGCGCCGCCAAAAGATAACGAAAGTGAGGGTGAATAGAGGATGTTGGAAGTAGCTTTAGTGTTCGTTGTCTTGCTGGCGTTCATCTTCATGGGGTTGCCTGTCTTTTTGTCGATACTTGTTACGGCCATTCTGTTCCTGTTGTTTGACGGTATCCCGATGGGGGTTGTGATCGTCAGGATGTTCGGCTCCATCAACAGCTTGGCTCTGATGGCGATTCCGTTCTTTATCATAGCGGGGAACATCATACTGCACGCGGGTATTACGGAACGCTTGATGAACTTCGCCAACGCCGGCGTGGGCTTTATGAAGGGCGGCATGGGTCACGTTAACATCATGACGTCGGTGCTGTTCTCCGGCAAGCAGGGTTCTGGCGTTGCGGATGCCGCGACAACGGGCAGCATACTGATCCCGGCAATGGAGAAGGAGGGTTACGGAAAGGATTATGCCGTTGCGGTCACGGCCGCCTCCGCGATGATCGCCCCGATAACACCGCCGTCTATCGCGATGATCCTGTACGCGTACTACACCGGCGTGCCGGTTGCCCTGCTGTTCATGGCCGGCATTATCCCGGGCCTGATGCTCGCGGTGTTCCAGATGTTTGTAAACAGCGCAATGTACCGCTGGCGCAAGTATGATATTCCGATCACACCATTCTCCTTGAAAAATCTGCTGTACACCGGCTACAGGTCTGTGGGCGCGCTTATGATGCCCGCGATCCTTATCATCGGCGTTACAACCGGCTTTGTAACGGCGACTGAATCCGGCGTCATCGCAATCGTATACGGCCTGTTCTACGGCTTCTGCATCACAAAGAAGCTGAAGCTGGAGATGCTCCCGAAGATTCTGCTGCAATCCTCCATCACATCCGCCGTGGTCATGATGACGATAGCGGCGACGGGCGTGCTGGGCAACGTCTTTGTGCGTATGCACTTCCAGACACAGGTGCTTGACTTCGCGCTGAACACCTTGGGTACGCCGTACCTGGCCGTGTTTTTCGTCATGTTTGTGCTGATCATCCTTGGCCTGTTCCTGGACCCTACGGTGATCATCGCCATGTTCTCCGTGACGGTGTTCACGATCGGCAACGCCTTCGGCTTCGATCCCGTCCACTTCGGCATTATCATGATCCTCGTAATGCAGCTTGGCGCGATAACGCCGCCGGCGGGCAGCTTCCTGTTTGTGGCGTGTAGTATCGGCGAGCTGCCGCTGGAGAAGAGCATCATGCCGCTGATGCCGTATATCGGCGCGATATTGGTGCTGATCCTGGTGCTGTTGTTCATCCCGCCGCTCGTCACCCTCCTTCCGACAATACTCTTCTCGTAAGCTTCGAACACACAATTTAAGATAGGATGTGGACGTATGTATGACTATAAAACCGAAATTATATCCACCGGCGTAAAGTTGTTTTCCGACAAAGCAAATGAAGCTGACGTACAAGAGTTCAACCAGATCTTTGTCGACAGAAACGCGGATGGCTGGGAGCTTGTCACCTACAGCTATATGGCGACGAGTATGCAATTAAAAGGCGCGCTGCTGGCTACGTTCAGAAAAGCGAAAGCTAACTAGGGCGTGTTTGAAAACCCGCTTCCGGCGGATTTTCGAGTGATTTTTTCGCTAGACTAGGAAGTGGCAAACGCCGCGAACCCTTGTGGTTCGCAAGTTTGACACTGACGACGTATGGC
>WRAA01000165.1 GCA_009780445.1 Defluviitaleaceae bacterium | reverse complement strand
TCACCTACCTTACAATGGAGCTTGCACTGCCCATAGGCGCGCTGCTCTACGTTCTGTACTGCACACGCAAGGCCGGCTGGGGCTGGGACAACTTTATAAAGGAAGCCAACACCGGAACCGAGGGCTGGACCTTCCCCGTAACTCTGCGCTTCTACATGACATACGTCATGCCGTCTGTCATCATCTTCATCCTTATCTTCGGCCAAGTCCAACGCTGGATCCTCACCCCGAGGGGGATACTGATATAAGGAGCTGTAAATGTTTGCGAATTTTGATGCACTAAAGAAGAACGTGCAGGGCAAGGGCGTGATGACCATTGCGGTTGCCGCCGCGGAGGATCACCACACGCTGGAGGCTCTGAAAGAGCTTGGCGAGCATATCGAGGTGCGGTTCTTCCTTGTCGGCGACAGGGCGGGTATTATGCGGATAAGCGAGCAGATATCCCTCAAGGTCGGCGGCGACAACATTGTGGACGCGGACGGCGAAGAGGATTCGGCGGCAAAGGCCGTTGCGCTCTGCGCCGAAGGCACGGCCGACATCCTGATGAAGGGCAAGCTTCAAACGTCCACCTTGCTGAAAGCTGTGCTTAACAAGGAAACGGGCATACGCCAAGGCGGGCTGATGTCGCACCTGGCAGTACTGGAAAGCCCCGCCTACCACAAGCTGCTGTTCATCACGGACGGCGGAATCAACCCAAGCCCCGACGCGGCGCAGAAGCAGGCCATTCTTGAAAATTCGGTCAGCTTCCTGCACAGGCTGGGCTACGACAGCCCAAACGTGGCCGTACTGGCCGCCGTGGAAACCGTGAGCGACAAAATGCCGGAAACAGCGGACGCCGCCGCGCTGGCGCAGAAAAACGCCGCCGGCGAAATATCGGGCTGCTGTGTGGAAGGCCCGCTCTCCTTCGACCTGGCCGTCAGCCAAGAATCGGCCCGGATCAAGGGCGTGGACACAAAGCTTGCCGGCAAGGTTGATCTGCTGCTGATGCCCAACATCGCGTCCGGCAACATCATGACCAAGGCTCTGATGTACATGGGCGGCGCGAAAATGGCCGGTTGTGTGCTGGGCGCGAAGGTGCCTATCGTCCTGACATCCCGCGGGGCGACTGCCGAGGAAAAACTGCTATCATTCCTGCTGTGCCTGGCGGCCGCATAGGTTGCCAAGCAGCTATAGGGCCGGGGGCTTCGCAAGAGGCTCCCACCCATTTTTGACAACGGAGGTTGTATATGAAGATCCTTATGACAGGGGACGAAGCCATAGCACGCGGCGCGTTTGAGGCCGGCGTCGCGTTTGCTTCGGCGTATCCGGGCACGCCCAGCACGGAAATTCTTGAAAACGTGGCGAACTACAAGGAGATCGTATCGGAGTGGGCACCTAACGAGAAGGTCGCGCTGGAAGCCGCGGCGGGCGCGTCCATCGGCGGAGCGCGCGCTCTGGCGTGCATGAAGCATGTCGGCGTGAATGTGGCGGCGGATCCGCTGTTCACATTCTCGTACACAGGAGTACGCGGCGGCATGGTGCTGGTGTCTGCGGACGAACCGGGTATGCATTCGTCGCAGAACGAGCAGGACAACCGTTGGTACGCAATATCGGCCAAGCTGCCCATGTTCGAACCAAGCGACAGCCAAGAGTGTATCGACATGCTGCAGGAAGCCTTCGACATGAGCGAAACCTACGACACTCCCGTGCTGTTCCGCATAACCACCAGGATCGCACATTCCAAGAGCATCGTGGAAACAAGCGAACGCAAGGACGTCCCCATCAAGGACTATGTGAAGGAAGTTCACAAGTACGTTGCGGTTCCCGCTCTGGCGGCAAAACGCCGCATAGTCGTGGAAAAGCGCATGAACGACTTGAAGGAGTACAGCGAAAAGTCGGCCTTTAACCGCATCGAGAAGGGCGCGGGCAGGATCGGCGTCATCGTCTCCGGCATGTGCTACAACTACGCAAAAGAAGTCTTTGGCGACGACGCCACATACCTCAAGCTTGGCTTCACGAACCCCCTGCCCGGCAATATGCTGGCGGAGTTCTACAAGCTTGTTGACACCGTATACATAATCGAGGAGAACGACCCGTACATCCAGCAATGGGTGGAGCGTCTGGGCTACAAGTGCATCGGCAAGCCGGTTATCCCGCCTTTCGGCGAAATGACACCGGACGTTCTGCGTATGGCGATCCACGGCAAGGGGCTGGACGTGGTGGACTATGACGCGTCCCTTGTGGTGCCGAGACCTCCCGTGCTGTGCGCGGGCTGCCCGCACCGCGGCTTCTTCTACGAGCTTTCAAAGAAGAAGGACACCATCATCGCCGGCGACATCGGCTGCTACACCCTTGGCTTTGCGGAGCCGTTTAACGGCATGGATTATGTGGTCTGCATGGGCGCGGCGTTCAGCTCCGGCCACGGAACCCAGAAGGCTCTCACAGCCGCCGGCAAGTCCACGCGCGTCGTGGGCGTAATGGGCGACTCCACATTCTTCCACATGGGCATCAACGGCCTGATCGAAGTGCTGTACAACAACAGCAAGACCATCTGCTGCATCCTCGACAACCGCACAACCGGCATGACCGGGCATCAGGAACACCCGGGAACAGGCCTTGACATCAACCGCAACCCCGTTCACGAGATCAGCATAGAGGAAACCGCCCGAGCCTTGGGCGCAAAGAACGTCGCCGTTATCGATCCGAACAACATCAAGGAAGTCCGCGCCGCGCTAAACGAAGCTTATGCCAAGGACGAACCTTCCGTGATAATCACCCGCTGGCCCTGTGTGCTGAAGCACATGAACGACAACGACTACGAAGAGTTCGGCCAAGACCTGTTCCGCAAGAAGTATACCGTTGACGAAAGCCTGTGCATCACCTGCAAGGCCTGCATCAGGGTCGGCTGTCCGGCAATATCCATTCACCCGGAGCGCAACAAGTCCACTATCGACCCGGCGCAGTGCGTGGGTTGCAGCGTGTGTGCCCAGGTTTGCCCGAAGAATGCCATAGTCCGCGCGGAGGAGAATCGTTGATGACGAAGAATATTTTGCTGGTAGGCGTAGGCGGCCAAGGCACGATACTTGCCGCGAAGATTTTGACACTTGGCTTGATGGAAGCCGGCTATGACGTTAAAATGAGCGAAATCCACGGCATGAGCCAGCGCGGAGGCGCGGTTTCCTCCCACGTGCGCTACGGCGCGAAGGTCTATTCGCCCGTTATCGAGCGCGGCAGTGCCGACGTGCTTGTCTCCTTCGAGCAGATGGAGGCTCTGCGCTGGCTGGACTACATGCGGCCGGACTCCACAGCCGTGGTGAACAGCCAGTCCATCAACCCCGTGCCGGTGCTGGTGGGCAAGGCGTTGTATTCCGACAAGATCTTGGACGAGATCTGCGCGAAGGTACGCGCCACAGTGCTTGACGCAACGGCGGAGGCTCTTGCCCTCGGCAACGCCCGCGCGCTCAACATCCTTCTTGTGGGCGCGGCCGCCAAGATCATGAAGCTGGACGACATCGACTGGAACGGCATACTCGCCAAGAACGTGAAACCCGCCTTCGTCGAGATCAACCAGAAGGCCTTTGCCCGCGGGCAAGAGCTTGTGACCGCATAGGGGGGCGTATGGCGCATACAATTCTGGCCGTGAACCCCGGCTCCACATCCACCAAGTTCGGCCTGTTCAAGGACGAAACACCCGTGTTCACCAAGACCATCGAGCACGACCACGCCGAGATCCAGCAATTCCCCACGATACCCGCGCAGAAGGACTTCCGCCTGGGATTCATCATGGAGAGCCTGGCCGAAGAGGGCGTCCGGGTGGAGGACATCACCGGCGTTGTGGGCATCGGCGGCCTCCTGCCGCCCATCGAAACCGGCGGCTATCGGGTCAACCAAAAGATGGTGGACATGATCATCAACGAGGACGGCGTTTCGCCCCACGCGTCCAACCTTGGCGCGATCTTGGCGGATCTTATCGCCAAACGCGCCGGGTGCGAAGCCTATATATATGACGCGGTTTCCGCGGGCATCCTGCCGCCTGTCGCCAAGGTTACGGGCTTCCCGGAGATCGAGCGGCGCAGCCTCTCCCACGTGCTTAACAGCCGCGCGCAGTCCATACAGTATGCCAAGGAGGTCGGCAAGAGCTTCGACGAGCTGAACCTCATCATCTGCCATATCGGCGGCGGCGTATCCCTTTCGGTGTACGAAAAGGGCAAGCTGGTGGATTCCTTCGGCGACGACCTTGGGCCGTTTTCATCGGAACGCGCCGGCGGCGTGCCTCTGATGGACTTTGTGGACTTCGTGTTCGACAGCGGCCTGGGCAAGAAGGATCTCCAGCGGCGCATCCGCGGCGGCGGCGGCCTAAAGGCACACCTCGGCACCGCCAGCCAGAAGGACGCGGAAGCCATGATCGCACAGGGCGACAAACGCGCGGAGCTGGTTGTTGACGCAATGTGCTACGGCGTGGCAAAGTCAATCGGCGCGCTCGCCACGGTGGTGAGCGGCAAGTGCGACGCCATAATACTCACCGGCGGCATCACCAGATCCCAACTTGTGTCAAGCACGATCAAATCCCGTGTCGAGTTTATCGCACCCGTGAAGATCATGCCGGGCGAATACGAGCTTGAAGCACTGGCCTCCGGCTGCCTGCGCATAATAACCGGCCTGGAACAGGCGCACGAAATGTAAGAACCTGTATTCAATAATTCAATGCCGCATTGGCGCGAATTAGCGTTGCTGTGGCCTCGAAGAAGCGACGACGCGTACCCGTGTGGTACGCTGGGAGCCTCTTCGAGGCCACAGCAACGTCAAGTCGCGTCAAGGTGGCGTTGAATTATTAGACCTCTTTCGAAACTGGCAAATGCCAGATTTGCGCGGCAGTTTTTCGCAAGGCTAGGAGCTGACGCCGCCGCGAACCCACAGGGTTCGCAAGAAGGAAGCGACGACGCAT
>WRAA01000164.1 GCA_009780445.1 Defluviitaleaceae bacterium | reverse complement strand
TCTGCGCAGACGACATTACGCGCGGCAAGGGCTTTGCAGGCCGCGGCGACATCCCCCGGCGCGCCGATAAACCGCGCGAAGTCGTTTGCCGTGCCGGCGGGAATAACGGCAAGAGGGGCGCGGCACCCGCAACGCACAAGGGCGTTGGCCACGCGGTTCAGCGTTCCGTCGCCGCCCGCGGCAACAACAGCGTCGGCCTCGCCGAAACCGCCCAGCGAAAGAGCCTCGCCCACGCGCTCGCAAGTGCTGCCGTCCGCCTCTGTGCGCAACAAACTGACCAGGTAGCCTGCGCTCTGGAAGCCGCGCACCCATTCGTCCAATTCCTCCCGGAACCGCGCATCGCCCGATGCCGGGTTGTACACCATCAATAATTTTCTCAAGTAAGCACCTATGTAAAGCAGCTCCGCCTAGGGCGTGTTTGAAAACCCCATTTCGGCGCATTTTCGGCAAATTTTCCGCCGTGCGTCGTCAGCTCCTCCTAGCGAACCACAAGGGTTCGCGTTGTCGTCGCTTCCTAGCCCGGCAAAAAATTATGCTCGAAAATTCGCCGAAAGCGGGTTTTCAAACACTCCCCGGCGGAACTGCTTAATCGTTATCTAAGCAGCTGCAATATGGTCATCGGAGCTTGGTTTGCCTGTGCAAGCATGGATGTTGCGGCTTGCTGGAGTACGTTGGTCTTTGTGAGGTTCATCATCTCGCGAGCCATGTCTGCGTCGCGGATTCTGGATTCCGCTGCGGAGAGGTTCTCGGAGGAGATGTCCAGGTTCTGGATCGTGAACTCCAGACGGTTCTGCATCGCGCCCAGCTCGGATCTCTGGCCGGTTACGTGGGCGAGAGCCAGGTCTATGGCGTTGATATATTCGCTGATCTCTTCGCCGCTGGCACGCAACACGCCGTTGCCGCCTGTGAACGCGCCTTCAACGTCGCTTGATGTGCGCAGATCCGCGAAGGTGAAGCCCTCGCGGACTTCGCCGGCGCCCGTGCCGACAGTGGCCTGACGGCTGAGCGAGTTCACGCCCACGTCCTCGATGGTCAGGCGCACGCCTTGGCGGGCATTCGCGCCGATCTGGAACCATATGGCGTTGCCGGGCGTGCCGGTTCCGCCGCCGCCACCGCCACCGCCGCCTGTGCCGCCTGCGTCATAGGCCATGTTGCTTGCGACCCATTCGTCAAAGTCGGTGTAGCCGCCGGACTGCGCCCATGCCGTAAGGGCGGGGCCGACAGTGGCGTGTGCGCCGAGACCCGTGAGGGACTGGTTGTTCGCCAGCAGGTTGCCCATCATGTTTTCGATGACGTTCACGCCGAGTTCGCCGCGCAGATAGATCTCCCAGTCTGAGGCGGAGCTGCCGGCAGGCCTTGTGATGGTGGTGCCGGCGAACACAAAGTCGTCACCGTCGGGCGTTGGCAAGCCCAGCGTTACGATGGCTTCGCGCACCGCTTCGTACATTGTCTGGTTCGCGCCCAGCTCTTCGTCGATCAGGTCCAGAGCCGCAAGACCCGCGCCCGTGCCGGCCATGAAGGCGCCCCAGTCCGCATAGGTCGGCGACATGGCCGCCCAGCGGTCAAGCTCCGGGGTGTAGTTTGTCGTGATATGGTTGAAACCGCCGACGAGTGCGGCGGGGCCTTCCAGCCAGGCCCTCACGTCTGTGAAGCCTTCCGTAAGGGTGATTGCTCCGTCGGCTATCTCCGCGTTGATGAAGCTCTCGAGGCTGACGGGCGCGCCCACGCCGTTGTCGGCGCGAAGCGCGTACTCCCAAGTTGTATAGCCGCCGGAACGCCCCGCGCGAAGATCCACGACACTTGCGCCGTGGGGCGATACTATCGGGCCGGTCGGGGACAGGCTGCCGTTTAGCAGGGTGCGCGTGTTGAACTCGACTCTGTTGCGCGTCGAATCTATTTCGTCAAGCAGCTGGTTAAGCTCGTCCTGGATTCTTACGCGGTCGGACTGCGCCAGTGTGAGGTCGTTTGTGCCGTCGTGGGCGTTGGTGTCGTTTGCGGCTTGAACCACAAGCTCGCGCACGCGGATTACCATTTCGTTGATGGTGGACATCGCGCCTTCGGCCGTTTGGATAAGGCTTATGCCGTCCTGCGCGTTGCGCGAAGCCTGATCCAGGCCGCGGATCTGCGCGCGCATCTTCTCGCTGATGCCAAGGCCGGCCGCGTCGTCCGCCGCGCTGTTAATGCGCAAGCCCGACGAAAGCCTCTGGGACGCCCTAAACTGCTGCGTTCCTACGTTCTTCATGGACCTGTGTGCGTTCAGGGCCAGAATGTTTGTGTTAACAACCATGTTACTCATGCATGTTCCTCCTTGAAATATGTTAAGGGTCGTTCCCTCACAACATATTATCAACTTCAAGAAAGAATCTTATGCACAAACCATTTTATGGCTGATTGATGCGTGCTTTAATACAGGTTCTTAGTACTTGCCGAAGTCGGAGCGGTTGAATATCTTCGCGGCTTCGGGGTCTTCGGTTTCTTTTTCGGCCACGGCTCGATGCTGCGCGGACGGCCTTGGCGCGGGTTTGGTGGCCGCGGATGACGCTATCTTCGACGCAAGGGAACCCGGCTTGGCCGCAGGGGCAGCCGATTTTGCCGCAGAGGCGGCCGGTTTCGCCGCGGAAGTTGCCGGCTTCACCGCAGGCGCGGCGGGTTTCGGTGCCGCTGGCGTTGCCGGTCTTGCCGGTGCCGCTGTTGCCGGCCTTGGTGCGGAAACGGTCGCGGGCTTGACGGCGGCGGTCGCGGGCTTGACGGCGGCTGTCATTGGCTTGACAGCGGCGGCCGGAGCTTTGGCCGCTTGGGGGGCGTCTTGCGGCGAGTTGGCCGCTTCGGCCATGAGGCTGTCCAGTGTGAGTTCCGTCAGGCTGCTGTCCAGCCCGTGAGGCGGCTTGTGTTCCGCCGTTGGCTTGGCCGCCGGTGCCTGTGTCGGCTTGTGCGCGGCGGTTGCGGCGGGTCTGTGCGCGGATGCCGGAGCTTGAGCCGGCTTGTGCGCGGCCGCGGGCTTGGCGGCTGTTGCCGGCGCGGGTTTGGCAGGTGTTGCCGAAGTTGCGGTTTTTGCGGAAGTTGCCAGTTTAACGGGTGTTGCCGAAGTTGCGGGTCTAACGGGTGTTGCCGAAGTTACCGGTTTAACGGGTGTTACAGGAGCTACCGGTTTAACAGGCGTTGCAGGAGTTGCCGGTTTAACGGGCGTTACAGGAGTTGCCGGTCTTACGGGTGTTGCAGGAGCTGCGGGCATTGCGGGTTTTACGGGTGCGGCCGGTCTTGGTGCCGGAGCCGGCGTTGGCGTATGCGGGCGTTCCGGGGTATGTTCGGCGGCCGGGCGCGATACGGGTTTGGAGGCTCTTTCGCCGGCGCGCAGCTTGAAGCGGCGCACCATGTCGCGCAGTACTTCGGACTGGCTCGAGAGTTCCTGCGACGACGACGCCTGTTCCACGGCAGTGGTGCTGTTGGCCGACGTAACCGCCGATATGCGGCTGATCTGGGAGCTAAGCCTGCCGATCTCGCCCACTTGCTCCCCGGAGCTTCCGGACACCGCGCCGATCAGGCCGGATATGCTCTCGATATCCTCCGCGATACGCCGGAGGAACTCGTCGGTTTTCTTGGCCATCTCGTTGCCTTCGCCGATCTTGGCGACGGTGCCTTCGATCAGCTCCGTGGTCTCCTTGGCGGCCTTCTCGCTGCGCGTTGCCAGGTTGCGAACCTCTTCGGCCACAACGGCGAAGCCCTTGCCGTGTACACCGGCGCGGGCGGCCTCCACCGCGGCGTTAAGAGCCAGCAAGTTCGTTTGGAAGGCGATGTTGTCGATAACCTTGATGATCTTCATGATACTTTCGGAGGAAGTGTTGATCTCGTCCATTGCGCGGAGCATGTTCTGCATCTCCTTGGTGCCCATGGCCGCCAGAGAGATGGAGTCCGCGGCGGATTCGTCCGCCTTCCTTGCCCCTTCGGCATTGGTGCGGATGTGTTCGCTTACGCTCTTGAGCGACTGCTCCAGCATATCTATGGAGGATGTCTGATCCGTCGCGCCCTGCGCTAAAGACATGGACGCTTCGGCAATAACGCGCGACCCCGCGGAAACCTGTTCCGACGAAGAGTTGATGTCGCCCAGGATTATGTTGAACTTGTCGATGATGTTGCTTAGCGCGTTGCGTATGGACTCAAAGTCTCCGCAGTCATCGTTGCCGAGCTGCAGATCGAAGTTTTCGTCGGCCATTTCGTTCAGAACGTGGGAGATACGGCTGATGTAGCCGGATATCTTTGCCAGCGCGTCATTTACGGCGCGGCTAAGCCTTGCGTATTCGCCGCTGTATTCGCCGCGCATCGGTACGCCGAAGCGGCTGCCTGCCATAGCTTCGCTCGTCTCCACCACGTCCTCCACCAAGCGGGCCGTCTCCGCCGAGACCTTGTTAAGCCCCGCGGCGATGTCCCTCCAGCTGTGGGCGTACTTCGTCTCGTCAATGCGGTAGCTCAAATTTCCGCTCGAGAATGTGCGTGCAAAGCCGGTTACGTCCTTGCTGACAGATTCCAGGTTGTGTATCAGACGCGCAAGGGCTTGGCTCTTTTCGTCTCTTCCCGTGATGGCGGCGGCCATGCTGAAGTCTCCCTGCGCAATGGAGTTGATCGCGGAGATGTCCTGCTCTATGCCGTGCTTCGCGGCCTGCATAATGTCGTTAAGGGAGGCAGCGATGTCGGCGTATTCGCCGCTGTAGCGGCCTGTGCCGATGTCCGCGTCAAAGTCGCCCGCATCAAACCCCGCGCGTACCTGTGCCGCGTGATCCTTGATGCCGCGCAGATTGTCGACAATGCCGGCCATAGAGTTGGAGATCCTGTCGGCCTCGCTCCCGCCGTTGCTTCCCGCGCGCACACCGAAGTCGCCGTCGGCCACGCGCCGGGCTACTGCGGAAAGTTCGTCCACGGGGCGCGCGATGGTGTTGGCGGTGTAGGCGGCCAGCAAGCCCGCGA
>WRAA01000163.1 GCA_009780445.1 Defluviitaleaceae bacterium | reverse complement strand
TCGAAAGACAAGGAAGTGACGACGCCGCGAACCCGAAGTGGTTCGCAAGGAGGAGCTGACGCGGGATTTCGGCAAAAAGACCGCGAAGGCGCATTAAATTTAGTATTGGAGGAGCACTAGTTTTATAACCTGAGTTCGACGAAGGCGAACCAGCCGCGTAAACGGCTGAAAATGCGAAGCATTTTTCTTAGGTTATCCGCAGAATTTGCGGTGTTCTTTCCGCAAATTGTGCGGATGTGATCAAAGTTCGATGAATGGTTTTTGTTCATCGAACTCACGTTTTTATAGCGCTATACATGGAGGGAATGTAGTGACACACTTACGAGGCATCACGTGGGATCACCCAAGGGGGCATTCGCCGGTGGAGAGAGCCGGCAGGGACTTCCGGGCCAAGCACCCGGGCATAACCATCGAGTGGGATCGGCGTTCGCTGAAAGATTTCGGGGACTATCCGATAATACCGCTGGCACAGAGGTACGACCTGATAATGATGGACTATCCGTTTACGGGAACGGCATTGGCAAGCAAGGCTCTTGTCGCGCTGGAGGAGTATGTTCCCGCGGATTACCTGGAGGATCAGCGCGGCAACAGCGTCGGGCGCAGCTGCCAAAGCTACAACCTTGGCGGGCACCAGCTTGCCCTTGCGGTTGACGCGGCGTGCCAGGTCAGCGTATTGCTAAGGGATGTTATGGATCGGCTGGGCGTTGCTGTGCCGTCCACGTGGGATCAGGTGTTCGAGGCCGCAAAGGCTCTTCCGCCGGATCACAGCATAGCCATCCCGTGGGAGCCGACGGGCGCGTACTGCTCCTTTGTATCGCTGTGCGCAAACATCGGCGGAGACGGCATCATCACCCCGGAGCGCGGGCTTGACCCCGACGTGGGCGAAGAGGCCGCACGGCTGATGCAGAGGCTGACGAAGATCGTGCATCCCACATCGTTCTACCTTAACCCGATCAAGCTGATGGACTTCATGGAGGTTTCCGACGAGATCGTGTACGTGCCGCTGTGCTTCGGCTACTCCAACTATGCCAGAACGGCCAAGGCCGGCAAGGTGCTGGACTTCGCAAACATCCCCGGTAAGGACGGCAAGCCCTCGGGTTCTATCCTGGGCGGAGTGGGGCTGGCGGTGTCGGAGTTTTCGCGGAACATTCCCGCGGCGGTGGAGTTTGCCATGATGGTTGCGGGCGGAGAGTATCAGCGGACCGCGTTCTTTGAAGCGGGGGGCCAGCCCGGGCATAGATCCGCGTGGGTAGACCCGGACGTTAACAAGGCCTCGAACAACTACTTCGCCGACACCCTCGACACACTGGATCAAAGCTATCTGCGCCCGCGTTATGTGGGGTATGACAAGTTCCAGGTGCAGGCCGGCGACATGATGCACAATTTCTTGAAGGACAGCTTTATCGGCGGCGGCGGGAAGAGCGCGCGCGAGATCGTGAAAGACTTCAACGCGTGTATGCTCAGCGAAATCAAGGGCGGGTGATACTATGACCGGACCGTTGGACGGATATGTAGTTGTGGACTTGTCGCACCACCTTGCAGGGCCGTATGCAAGCCAGCGGCTGGGCGACCTCGGCGCGAAGGTGATCAAGGTCGAACCCGTGGGGTACGGCGAATGGACACGGGTGCGGCCTATCGGCAACCATTGGATCGGCAGTGTGAACACATCGGTGATCGCCGTCAACAGGAACAAGGAGAGCCTGTCGGTGAACCTGAAGTCTCCGGAGGGCATGGAGATACTGCACAAGCTTGTGGAGCGCGCTGACGTGTTCCTGCTGAACTTCCGTCCCGTGGTGGCGGAGCGGCTGGGTGTTGACTACGAGGCTGTCAGGAAGATCAAGGACGATATCGTGTACTGTTCTGTAACGGGTTTCGGAGAGGACGGCCCCTACGAAAACCGCCCCGGTCAGGATCTGTTGATACAGGGTTTTTCCGGTGTGGCATGGAACGCGGGGCGGCGCGACGATCCGCCGATTCCGCTGGGCACCTTCGTGGCGGACGTCACGGCCGGGATGAACGCCGCCACGGGTATACTGGCGGCACTGCTGCACCGCGAGAGAACGGGGGAAGGGCAGAAGGTGGCGGTGAACCTGCTCCATTCGCTGATAGATGTCCAGCTGCAGGAGTTCGCGGCGTTTATCAATTCCGGCCAACTCTATGAGCGTGGTGAGGAATTGCACGCGCACCCCTTCATCAACAGCCCCTACGGTATCCACGAGACCAAGGACGGTTATATCGCGCTGTCCATGGCTCCGTATGAAAAACTTGCAGGCGCGCTGGACTGCCCGGAGCTGCTGGCCTATACAAGGTGGGAGGACGGGCAGACCCACCGCGACGAAATTTTCCGCCACACGGCGAACGCGCTGAAGAAGCGGACGACCCGGGAGTGGATCGGCCATCTGGATTCGCTGGACGTTTGGTGCGCCCCGATAAACGGCTATGCCGAGGTTGTGAACGACCCGCAGGTGTGTCACAACAAGATATTCCGCGCGGTCGAGCATCCCGAACTTGGCGAGATGAAGATCGTGTCCGCGCCGATAGGGATGTCGAAAACCCCGCCGACATACCGCACCGCGCCGCAAAATCTTGGCGAGAGCAACACGGCAGTCTTGCAAAGCCTTGGCTATACCGCGGCGGATATCGACGGGCTGGATCAGCGGAAGGTGATCCAGAACAATCCGCCCAAGTCCTTCAAAATTTAGGAGGCGTGATATGGTACACGTAGAGAGCAAGGGTTATGTACGCACGATCAAGCTTGAGCGTGAAGAGAAGCACAACGCCATGACACCGCAGATGTCGCATGATCTGTATGACATAGCCAAGGAGCTTAACGCCGACAAGGACTGCCGCGTGGTGGTGCTTACGGGCGGCAAGAAGGCGTTTTGCTCCGGAAGTGATATCAAGGAGCTGGTGCAGTACGAGACCCCGTGGGATTTCCGCGTGCGCGAAAAGGACTATCCCGACGCAATACGCATCATCCGCAAGCCCGTTATTGCGATGATCAACGGATATTGCCTGGGCGGCGGGCTGGAGATGGCCATAAGCGCGGACATCCGCTACGCCTCCAAGACGGCAAAGCTTGGAACGCCGGAGGTTAATTGGGGGTGGATCGGCGGGGGAGGGGCATCCCAGCTGCTGCCGCGTATGATCGGGCCGGGAAAGGCGGCCGAGATGCTGCTGAGCGGGCGGCACTACACCGCGGAGGAAGCGTATCGAATGGGGCTTGTGGACGCGCTGGCCGAAACGCCGGACGAACTCGAGGCCATGACATATGCTCTGGCCGAGGAGATCGGCTCCAAGGCGCCGCTTGCCACCCAGGTTATCAAGAAGGCTGTCAGGGTGTCGATGAACACCGGGCTGGACGTCGGGCTGGAGTACGAGAACGAACTGGTCTACCTCACGTTCAGCACGGAGGACAAGTTGGAGGGCGAAGCCGCTTTCCGCGAAAAGCGCAAGCCCGAATTTAAAGGACGTTGATATTAGACCTATTCCGAAATTAGACGACACCAGATTTGCGAGGCAGTTTCGCGCAAGGCTAGGAGCTGACGCCGCCGCGTACCCACAGGGTACGCAAGAAGGAAGCGACAACGCATTGCGCGAAACTGGCCGCAAAGAGGGTATCGACTAATTTCGGAAGAGGTCTATTTACAGGGAAGGAGCGGCAAGATGCAGCGCATACTCGAAGGTATCAAGATATTGGACTTCACGCAGTACAAGGCCGGCCCCATGGGTACGCAGATCTTGGGTGATCTTGGGGCGAATGTGATAAAGGTGGAGCGCGACAAAGGCGGGGATCTGGAGCGCAGCTTCAAGACATTCGGGAAGCTGACGCAGGAGGGCGACAGCCCGTTCTTCCTTGCCATGAACCGCAACAAGCGCAGCCTTGGGCTGAACCTGAAGAACCCCGCCGCCAAGGAGGCGGTCTACCGCATAGCCCGCGACGCTGACGTTGTTGTGCAGAACTTCCGCCCGGGCGTCTTGGCCAAGCTGGGCTTCGGCTACGAAGACTTCAAGAAGATCAACCCCGGCATAATCTACTGCTCCAACAGCGGTTACGGCCTCACAGGCCCGTATGTGTCGCGGCCGGGGCAGGACATGCTGGCGCAGGCCATGTCCGGGCTGATAATGATGAACGGCAGGGAGGATTCGCCGACGCCGGTGGCCACATCCGTGGCCGACGGCGCAACTTCGCTGTACCTGACGATAGCGATACTCGGCGCGTTGTATCATAAGAAGTGTACCGGCGAAGGTCAGGAGCTTGATGTGGACTTGTTAAGCTGCCTGCTTGCGTTCCAGCAGGAGGAGCTTACGGCCTACCTCAACCTTAGGCCGACCCCGGAGTTCAAGCGCGCAGGGAGCGGGCTGGCCGCGCCCTGGAACGGCGCGCCGTATGGTGCGTACAAGACATCGGACGGGCGGTACATTGTGATCGGTGTCGTGCCGATGGACAAGATGGCGGACTTGATCGGCGCGCCGGAGCTTGCCGGCTACACAGACACAGAGCTTGCCTTCGAACACCGGGACAAGCTGTGGGAGATCATACAGGGCAAGATACTTCTCAACACGCAGGAACATTGGGTGGAGTACATGCTGTCGTTTGATGTCTGGTGCGCTCCCGTAAACTCTTATGCGGAAGTCGTGAAGGATCCGCAGGTTGCGCACAACCGTATGCTGCACAGGATGGAACACCCGGCGTTGGGCGAGATCGGCGTTGTTGCCGCTCCGTTTCGGTACAGCAGCACACCCGCGCAGTACCTGCAGGCTCCGCCGCTTATCGGCGAACATTCCGAACAGATCCTGCAAGAACACGGATACACCGACGACGAAATATCGCGCATACTGAACTGAACACGCATTGCTCCGCCTATATTAGACCTCTTTCAAAATTAGCCGACACCATCTTTGCGGCCGGTTTCACGCAATGCGTTGTCGCTTTTTCCTGCGCTGACGCTCCGGATGCTGAACGTGTGCCACCGGCACACAGCATTCT
>WRAA01000162.1 GCA_009780445.1 Defluviitaleaceae bacterium | reverse complement strand
GCGTCGTCAGCTCCTCCTAGCGAACCACAAGGGTTCGCGTCGTCGTCGCTTCCTAGCCCGGCAAAAAATTATGCTCGAAAATTCGCCGAAAGCGGGTTTTCAAACACGCCCTAGTGTTTGTTGCGGACGGCTATGCCCAGTTCGGCAAGCTGTGCGTCGTCCACTATGTCGGGGGAGTTTGTCATGGGGCAGGAGGCATCCTTGACCTTGGGGAAGGCCACTACGTCGCGCAGGGACTCGGAGTGGGTGAGCAGCATGGCGATCCTGTCGAAGCCGAAGGCGATTCCGCCGTGGGGCGGCGTGCCGTACTTAAACGCGTCTATGAAGTATCCGAAGCGGCGCGCCATCTGGTCGTTCGTGAAACCAAGGGCGCGGAACATACGCTCCTGCACGTCCTTGCGGTGTATGCGGATGCTGCCGCCGCCAAGCTCGAAGCCGTTCATCACAAGGTCGTAGGCCTTTGCGCGGCACGCCCCGGGGTCGGACTCCAGCTTGTCGAGATCTTCGTCCATGGGCGAGGTGAAGGGATGGTGCTTCGCGTAGAAGCGTTGGTCGTCCTCGCTCCACTCCAGCAGGGGAAACTCGGTGACGAAGAGCAGCTTGTAGTCGTCCGGGCGGGTGAGTTCGAGCTTCTTGGCAAGGTCTACGCGCAGCGCGCCCAGAGCCTCCAGTACGATGTCGTTGGCCGCGTCGGCACAGAGCAGGATGAGATCCCCGGGCTTCGCGCCGAAGGCCTGTGCGATTTCACGCAGCTTGTCGTCCGCGAAGAACTTCGACAGGGAGGACTTGACCTCGCCGCCTTCATGCAGGGCGATGGTGGCCAATCCCTTGGCCTTGTGCGTCTTGGCAAGGTCTGCGAGGGCGTCTGTCTGCTTGCGCGTGAAGTCGGCCGCGCCCGCCGCGTTAATGCCGCGCACGCTTCCGCCGGATTCCAGCGCGGAATCGAACATCGAGAACCCGCCGCCGCGCACAATTGCGGAAACATCGGCGATTTCCATGCCGAAGCGCGTGTCGGGCTTGTCGGAGCCGAAGCGTTCCATGGCCTCCTTGTATGTCAGCCTTTCAAAGGGCGCGGAAAGCTCTATGCCCATCATATCCTTGAAGATCCGCGCGAAGAGGCGTTCGGCCATGCCAAGCACGTCGCCCACGTCCACGAAGGACATCTCAACGTCTATCTGCGTGAACTCGGGCTGTCTGTCGGCGCGAAGATCCTCGTCGCGGAAGCACTTGGCTATCTGGAAATATCTGTCGAAGCCGGAGATCATCAGCAGCTGCTTGAACTGCTGGGGAGACTGCGGCAGGGCATAGAACTCGCCCGGGTGGACGCGGCTCGGCACGAGATAGTCCCGCGCTCCCTCCGGCGTACTCTTCGTCAGGATAGGCGTTTCCACCTCGATAAAGCCCTCTTCCGTGTAGAAGCCGCGCACGGTCTGCGCCAACCTGTGGCGGAAGAACAGAGACTTCTGCAGAGACGGGCGGCGAAGGTCCAGGTATCTGTGCTTGAGGCGCAGATCGTTGGCCACGCCTTCATCCCACACGTTAAACGGCGGGGTCTCCGCGTCGGAGAGAATGCGCAGCTCCTGCGCGTCGATCTCCACCTTGCCTGTCTCCATGTCGCGGTTGATGTCCTTTTCGGCTCGAAGGGCGACTGTGCCGCGCACTGCCAGCACATATTCGCCGCGGGCGCCGGCGGCCTTTTGAAACAGCTCCGGCGCGGATAACTCGTTAAACCTTATTTGCAGCAGCCCCGTGCGATCGCGCAGGTCGATAAACATTATCTGCCCAAGGGACCGCCTCTTGTTCACCCAGCCCATTACCGTAACGGTCTGCCCGGCCAGATCCTCGTTCACCTGTGTGAGATAGTGGCTGCGCTTTAGCGTGCCTAGTGATTCGCTCATGCTTCCTCCTTAGTGTCGGACACCGCTCCGTGTAACATCCTCTCGAAAAACGGCGCACCCTGCGGGTACAAGAAATTTACAATGCCGTCGAACTCAACATCTGTGGCCTCGCCGGTTTCCATATTCTTTATTTTCAGGACGCGGCTTGCGGCCTCGTCGTCGCCGATTATCGCGGAATATCTCGCGCCCAGCTTGTTGGCGTATTTCAGCTGTGCCTTGACGGAACGCTCGGCGGAGTCGCTCTCGGCGTGGATGCCCCTTGTGCGCAGGCGGTAGACAAGCCCCTGCGCCTCGTACATACCCGCACCGCCGATATAACCGATGAAGATGTCGGTCCGGCCGGACAGCGCGACGCAGTTGGGGTCCATGGCCAGCATCAGCCGTTCCATGCCCATGCCGAAGCCGATGCCGCTCATATCCGGCCCCCCGAGTTCGGCGATCATATTGTCGTAACGTCCGCCGCCGCAAACGGTTCCCTGCGCGCCGATAGAATCGCTCACGAACTCGAACACCGTGCGCGTATAATAGTCCAGCCCGCGCACAATGCGGTCGTTCACCTCGAAGGCTATGCCCATGGAGGTGAGGATGTTCTTCAGCTTCCCGAAGTATTCGCGGCCGTCGTCGTCCATGGAATCGAGAATGGATGGCGCGTTGTCGGCAAGCTTTGAACACGGTTCGGCCTTGCAGTCGAGTATCCTCAGCGTGTTGGAGTTCAAGCGCGTCTTACAGGTTTCGCACAGCTCGCCCTCGCCCTCCCGGAAGTAGGCCGCCAGCACCTTGAGGTATGCCGCGCGGGATTCCTTCGTGCCGAGGTTGTTGATGTAGAGCTTCACGCTCTTTACGCCCAGCTTTTCCAGCACGTGGTGGGCGATGGAGATGATTTCGGCATCGGCCATGGGCGACGACACGCCGAGTATCTCCGTGCCGAACTGGTGGAACTGCCGCTGACGGCCGGCCTGCGGCTTTTCGTAGCGAAAGCATGAGATGATGTAGTAGATCTTCGTCGGCTGCGGCTGGGAGTATATGCCGTGTTCGATAAACGCGCGAACCACGGGCGCGGTGCCTTCCGGCCGGAGCGTGACGCTGGTCTCCCCCTTGGTCCGGAAGGTGTACATTTCCTTCTGCACGATGTCGGTGCCTTCGCCCACGCCGCGCACAAACAGCGCGGTTTCCTCGAATATCGGCGTGCGCATCTCATTGAAGCCGAAGCTGTCGCAGGTGAGCCGGATGATCTCTTCGACACGCTGCAGCCGCCGCACATCTTCGCCGAAAATATCCTTGGTGCCTCGTACCGCCTTAATCATAAACAAGTTCCGCCTTTCGCCCTATCATTTCGTCTATGCGTGACATATAGTCGTCGAGCGACTTTACGTTGAACACGCGCCGCAACTCGTTGGTGCCGGGGTTGTAGAGCTTTGTGACCGCGCCCGCGCCGGCCGCAAGGATCGTCTGTTTCTCCGCCATGATCTGTATGTTGTAGATGCTTTCGTGGCCGGGTTGGCTGTAGCCCACGTTTTCAAAACTGCCGGGGGAGTTCTTCTGCCTGTACATATAGTATGGGGCAAGCCTGGCGCGTTCCATACGGCTTGCCGAAAGCTCCAGCATTTCCTCGATATTACGCGCCTGTGCCGCGTCCGCGGGGCAAAAGCCCCCTTCGGCCAGGCGGGAGCCGCGCTTTAGCGCAAGGGTGTGTATGGTGATGTTTTCGGGGGCAAGTTCGGCAAGGTAGTCCAGCGTTGCCGCGACATCCCGCGCCGTTTCGCTGCCCAGCCCGAGTATTATGTCGGAGTTGATCGTGCGGAAGCCCGCCGCGCGAACCATTCCAAACGCCCGCGCAAAATCCGCGGCGGTGTGGCAACGCCCGATGTGCGCCAGAGTAGTATCGTGTAGGCTCTGCGGGTTTACGCAGACACGGGTTACGCCGTATTCGCGCAGTACGTCCAGCTTGTCCCGCGTGATGGTGTCGGCGCGCCCCGCCTCGAAGGAGTATTCGGCCGCGCCCGCCGTGTCAAAACGGGCGGCGATCATGCCCAGCAGCCTGTCGATCTCGCCGGCGGAAAGCGCGGAGGGCGTGCCGCCGCCGATGTAGACACTTGCCGGCGCGGCCTTGGCGTGGGTGTGCCGCGCCAAGAACTCCAGCTCCTTCTCGAGACAGTCCAGATATGTTCCTGTAAGTCCGGAGTGCTTGCCTACGGGGTAGGACGTGAAGGAGCAGTACAGGCACTTGCTCGGGCAGAACGGTATGCCAACGTACAGGGAGTAGCCTGGGTCATCCGCGGCCACAAAGGGGGCTTCCGCCAGAGCCACAGCCAGAGCAAGCCGCGCCTTGGCCTCGTCCGCGTCATAGGTTTCTGTCAGCAGGCGAAGCACCTCGGGCTGTGTCAAACCTCGGCGCAGGCTATCCAGAGCCAGCTTGCCCGGCCGTATGCCTGTGAGGCTGCCCCAGGCGGGTTTCCTGCCCGTGAAGGCCTTGAGCGCGCCGTACAGCGCGAGTTTCAGCGGCATCTTCGCGGCTTCGCACAAGGCTTCGGCGCGAATATCCGCGCCTTGGCGCACGCACAGCCTAAGCATATCACCTTCGCGCACGCAGGATATGTTCACTTCATCCGGTGCAACTTCGCCGCGGATGTTTTGCCCGAAGCTCTCGAAGCTCTCGTTCGGGTAGAATATCTGGGCGATGGTCTGCAATTCGTTGGTGAACCGGCCGTCCAGGCCGCGCAGTTCAAACTTCATAGGCTTAGGGTCTGTAACCAAATAAACTTCCCATCTTCCTTATCTTTTTGCACGGTTGCTGCGTCAGCTCCTTCTAGCGTACCTTTGGGCTGGTCGTTCGGCTATTGCCGAACTGCTCGCCTATGCAGCCTTTAGGCACGCGTCGTCGTCACTTCCTTGCATCCGCACAAAAATCCTGCGGAAGCTTGGGAAGTTTATTTAGTTACAGACCCTAGGGCGTGTTTGAAAACCCGCTTCAGGCGGATTTTCGAGTGATTTTTTCGCTAGACTAGGAAGTGGCAAACGCCGCGAACCCTTGTGGTTCGCAAGTTTGACACTGACGACGTATGGCGGAAAAAGCACCGAAAATACGCCGGAATGG
>WRAA01000161.1 GCA_009780445.1 Defluviitaleaceae bacterium | reverse complement strand
TTGTAGTCAACTTTGGCTTGCTGCCTTGGGTCAGATATTTTCTCAAAATACTCTTTCATGTAGTAAAACCCCCTTTGGGGTATTCTATCATGTTTTGAGAATTTTTTCATGCGTTTGCCGTGTCACAATCCGGGTTGCCGCGGCTGCCATGTAATGAAACTTGACAAGAGTGTAAGGCGGGCGTATACTGGTTATAATGGAGGGTATTCTTACGAGTTGACGAAATGAGGCATGTGCTGATGATAGATAGTGTTTGCAGGTGTGTTTGTGTTGTGCTGGCGGCGGTGCTGGTGATGGCCTTGCCGCAAGGGGTGGCGGCCGCGCCGGTGCTTAGCTTTGAGAACGCGCCGGAGCTTGACGCGCCCGCGGCCGTGCTGATGGACGCGTCCACCGGCATTGTCATGTTCGACAAGAACATGCACGACAGGCACTACCCCGCGAGTATGACAAAGGTGATGACGGCTCTGCTGGCCTTGGAGAGCTTTCACGACGATCTGGATGCCCGTGTGCCGTTCTCCTACGAAGCCGTGTTCTCGATCCCGCGGAATTCGTCGCACATTGCCATGAGCGACAACGAAACGCTGTCCGTGCGCGAGGCTCTGTACGCTCTGATGCTGGAATCGGCCAACGAGGTGGCCAACGCGCTGGGCGAGAAGATCTCCGGCGACATGGAGTCCTTCGCCCTGCTGATGACGGCGCGGGCGATAGAGCTGGGCGCGGTCAACACCAGGTTCCAAAACGCCCACGGCCTGCACCATCCCGGCCACTTCACCACACCCTACGACATGGCTCTGATCATGCGCGAGGCCGTGCAGTACCCCCTCTTCCGCGAGATAATCGCCACGGAATTCGCCGAGATCCCGCCCACTGAACGCCAGCCCCTGCCGCGCCCCCTGCTGAACACAAACCGCATGGTGCTGAGCGCGTCCATCCATTACGACCCCAACGTAGTCGGCGGAAAAACAGGCTTCACAGACGAAGCGCGGCACACCCTGGTATCCTACGGGCGTTTGCGCAACATGGGGCTTGTGTCCGTCGTCATGCGTCAGGAACGTTCGCTGACCTTTATCGACACCACCGCGCTGATGGCCTTCGGCTTCGAGAACTTCGAGAACGTACAGGTCTTTGACCGAAATTCATACACCCGCGAGATACCCGCTCTGCAAAACGAAACCACCATACGCGCCGTTGGCGAAAGATCTCTGACGCTTTCCCTGCCCGTTGGCGCAAGCGCGCATATTGACGCGACAGACTTCGACCTTCCGCGCTACATCGAACACGCCGTTGTAGACGGCGAGCAGATCGGCACCGTCACCATACGCTACGGCGACATAGAACTCGACACGATACGTATGTTCGCCGAAACCGGCTCTGTCTTTGTGCCGCAGGTCTACACACCGCAGGATCTGGCCGAAAACTTCGCTGAATCCCGCACATGGCTGGGCGCGCTGTCCGTGGCCATCCAGCTCCTGCTCGTCCTCTTCTTTGCCGTCGGCTCCCTCGTGTTGGTCATCCACTTCAAGACCCGCCGCTCGCGTATGCGCAGATACTACAGGCAGTCCTACCGATACAAATAAGGCAGCCGCGGGCATCTCCCCCGGCTGTAATGCAGCAGTTCCGCTTGACACTAATCAAGCGGAACTGCTATACATAATGGAGGCGGTTGAAATGGATAACACTATCGAAGCGACACCGATCCTGGGCAAGTGGGATTTTATCTTCCTGCTTGGGGAATCGGGGGGCGGCAAGGGCAGGCTTGTGGGGAACATCAAGAAGTACCTGTTCCCCAACATACGCGCGGAGAGCATGGGCGACATCTTCCGCCACAAGGCGCAGACAGACCCGGAGATCAAGCGGCTGACAGACGAAGGCACCCTGATCGGCGACGACATCGTGCATGAGATCTTCAAGGAGTTTGTGGACAACAACTACGGCGGAATTATCGACGGGTATCCGCGCAACCGCGCACAGGCTCTCGAGGCCGTAAAGCTTATGAAGAAGATCGGCTGGCGCGTGCTGGTCATCGACATTCACTGCCGTATGGAGACGATTCTCGAGCGTCTGTTCGCCCGCGGGCGTGCCGACGACAGCCTGGAGATCATGTACAAGCGTAATCTTGCGCACAAGACGCTCCACCCCGCCGTGATGGAGGAGATAAGCCACCGCCACGACGTATTCGACGTGATAACGCTGGACGGCAACCGCGGCGCGGACCTTGTGTTCTCCGAGCTTCTGCTGGCTCTGCTGCGCCATGTGGATCCTCTCAACCTCTACGACAAAGCCCCAAAGACCGTCACCTTCAAGGTGAGTTCAGAAGAAACAACCATCGACGCGGCCATCAACCGCATACTCACATCAATCCTGCTGGACATCCAGAAAAATGATGTATAAGATAGCGGCCGCTGCGGCCTTGCTGGTTGCGGCGGCTGTTTCCGTTGGCTGCGCAAGTTTTACGCGCGGCGAGTACTATGCCGAGGTCATGGCGGCGGCGTACATACCCGAGGCACAGCCCGCGCCGGAGCCAGCGCCAACGCCAATACCAACGCCAACGCCCGCGCCCACACCCGAACCCACGCCGGAGCCGACACCCGCCCCCGTGATCATCCCGACGGCGGAGATGGATCTGGCCGGCTTGCTGGCCATAACGAACCAACGCCGCAGAATCGTTCACGAGCCTGATATGGAGATGTTACAGAGCTGGATAGACGCAAGAGAGCCGATGGTGCTGGACGGCAAGTTGCTCTTCAACTACAGGCGCAGGGGCGACATCACCGCGGAGCAGGCCGGGGAGGACGTGCGGATGTTCTTCACCTTGCTGCGCGGGATCTACGGCGCGTACCACTACTTCGGAGGCGACGAAGTATTCTTCCCCAAACGCGATACGATGCTCGAAAGGGTTTCGCAGAGACCTGTTTGGAACGCACACAGCCTGGCGGCCCTGGTGCAGGAGCATCTGGGCGCGGTTATCGCGGACAATCACTTCTTGGTCAACGGATACCGCGGCAGTACCTTCGGCAGGCCGCACAACAGCTTTATCCTGCACAGGCGTTTCGAGCTTACGCCGCAGGGCTTTCGCGAGGCGGCCACCGGCCGCTATGTGCAAGGAGTATACGGCCACGACCAGCAGGAGCTGTTCCGCCTGACCATGACGGATCAGGGCGAGTTTTTTTACGCGCCCATCCTGCTGCAGCCGTCGTGGAAAGCCGCGCCCGTGCTGCGCATAACCTTCACAAACGGCGAGACCCACGCGCACACCATGACGCGCCTCTCCCACACCCGCGCGCACGATCGCGGCGCGGCGGATTCGCTCACCTATGTTGACGGCATCCCCGTGCTGTCGATGCGGCGCATGGGCAATTCGATGAACCCCTACAGCCGCAGCCACGGCGAGGCTCAACGAATGTTGTCCTATGCGGAATATCTGCGCGACGCGCCCGTGATGATCGTGGACATCAGATCCAACGGCGGCGGCGCCTCCGCGCTTACATACACCTGGCTCTACCGCCTTCTGGGCGAGTACGTTCCCGCAAACTTCAACTGGCTGGGCTTCTTCGATACGCAAATCGAGGTGCGCGAAGGCGTACAGCGGCCGTGGCGGTGGTACGCGGGTTTCACGACACTGCACGGGCTGGACTTCGAGTACCCGCCCGAGCTCTTCGGCAAGTATCTGCACATGGAGGAGATCGCCCCGGGCATAAAGTTCACGCCGCCGCAGTCGCGGGACCGCTTCGTGCCCAACGACCGCACCATCATTGTGCTGGTCGACAGGTTCACGCTATCCTCCGGCGAAACCTTCACGGACCAGTTCACCAACATCGAGAACACCCTCATCATCGGCCAGAACACCTACGGAATGCTGCTGACAAGCAACAACGTGCCGCTTTATCTGCCGCACTCCGGCATCCCCGTCACCATGGGCCGCTACAAGCTCCTGCACCCGCACGGCACATGGCGGGAGAACGTCGGCTTCGCGCCCGACATATGGGTTCTGGGAGACGCAATGGCCGCCGCGCGGCACCTTCTGCGATAGCCCCTACCATTCGTCGTCAAGATAACCTTTGATGTCCAGCTCGTCCTGGATGTCCAGCAAATTGTCGCCGGCCAGGTCTTCGACATGGTGGGTGAGTTCGTGGTAGAGTACGTCGCGCAGTTCGTCCCGGAAGGCGGCCGGCGGCAGGCCGTGGAAGGCTTCCTGCAGTGAACCGTAGTAGATCGTTATGTAGCGACCCAATCCGTATGGGTCGGTGTGATATTCGCCGAGGATCAGCAGGCCGTGGTCGTCCCACACGGTGTCCGGCAGGAGGACTATGCCTCCGTTCAGCTCGCGGAAGATGCCGCGTGGCAGACCGTCGGCCAGAGCCGTCAGCTCGCGGCGCGATTCTTCGAATGTCAGCATGGTGGTCTATTTTGCTTTGCGCATAAGGCTGAAGCCGAGGATCTGGTCTGTGAAGAGGATTATCTGATCCGCCCTCATATGCTCCTCACCCTTGTGATTGTAGACGATGACGTTGCGCGTGTTCAGCATACCCGTGCCGAACTCGCTGTACTGGTCGAATATGGCGGAGGCGTCCACGGAGAAGAACGTGGGGTCGTCCGTGAAACCCACGGCGGAGCTTGACTCCGCGAAGGGCTCCAGATCGCACACAAACTTTCCGAAGGAAGTATGTAGGACGACGTGATACTGCGAGTTGTACTCCATCTTCGTCCTGTCCAGAAATTCGCGGATCTGCGTGAATATGGCCGTCTTGGATGCGTTGTTGTAAGTCATGCGAATTCTCCCTTGTGTCAAAATATTGTAGTCTAGGGCGTGTTTGAAAACCCGCTTCCGGCGGATTTTCGAGTGATTTTTTTGTCAGACTAGGGCGTGTTTGAAAACCCGCTTCCGGTGGATTTTCGAGTGATTTTTTCGCTAGACTAGGAAGTGGCAAACGCCGCGAACCCTTGTGGTTCGCAAGTTTGACACTGACGACGTATGGCGGAAAAAGCACCGAAAATACGCCGGAATGGGGT
>WRAA01000160.1 GCA_009780445.1 Defluviitaleaceae bacterium | reverse complement strand
GCAGTAAAACTTCGCCCAGCACTGAACGCAGTCCGGCTTTGTGTATACGTTCAGGCTGCCCAGCTCGTCCCGCAGGGCGGTGTCGGTTATGCCTTCGGCCAGGTTTCCCAGGCAATATCCTTCGCGCCCCACAAACTGGTGGCACGGGTACACGCTGCCGTCCGGCGTGATCGCCAGGTACTCCGTTCCCGCGCCGCAACCGGTCAGCCGCTTTATCACGCAGGGGCCGCCGCGCAGGTCTATGTTAAAGTGGAAGAAGTTTGTGTCGCCCTGCTCCAGCAGCCGCTGTGCCAAGACCTCATATTCGTCGAAAATGCGGGGCAGATCCTCTTCGCGTATCGAAAAGTTTTCTTGCGGCTGTGCCACAACCGGCTCTATCGAGATGTTGTCAAATCCCAGCCCCCTGATGTGCGCCACATCCTCCGCGAAGTCCATGTTGTCGCGGGTGAAGGTTCCCCGCAGATACAGAGACTTCCCGCGCGAATTTCTGCGCCTCTCCGCAAGCTCCCGGAACTTAGGCACCACCACGTCATAGCCGGATCCCTTGCCAAGGGTTCTGCGCATGGCGTCATTAACGTGTCTGCGTCCGTCCAAGGACAGCACCACGTTGTACATTTCCTCGTTTACATAATTTATTATGTCACCTGTGAGGCCGATGCCGTTTGTGGTTATTGTAAACCGGAAACTCTTGCCGCGCGGCTCTTCCAGCGACCGCGCATACGCTACGGTGTCCTTCACGACCTCGAAGTTCATCAGCGGTTCGCCGCCGAAGAAGTCCACCTCCAGCTCCCGCCGCTCCCCGGAGCTTTCCACAAGGAAGTCGATCGCGCGGCGTGCGGTTTCGGCGGACATCATGGCTCTTGCGCCCATGTACTCGCCCTCCCTGGCGAAGCAGTAGTTGCAGCGCAGGTTGCAGTCGTGCGCCACGTGCAGGCAGATGGCTTTCAGCGGCACACTGCCCCTTGCTAACGCCCCGCTGTAGTCCTCGTCGGAGAACAGCTCCCCCGCGCGTACAAGCTCGTCGATCTCCCCCGCCGCCTCTTCGATATCCGCCGGGGCGTACTTATCCGTCAGCCAAGCCGGCGCGTCAAACGCCTTCCCCGGCACATAACTTTCCAGAATGTCGAACACAAGGCCGTCCACCGCGTGTACCGCGCCGCTGTTAACATCCAGCACAATGTTGTGCCCGCCCAGCGTATATTTGTGAATCATTAACAGCATCCTCTCCAAGAGACTGAACAGTCTCGAACCCGCGTATGTACATGAAAATAACTCCGCTTGCGCACTGCAAGCAGAGTTATTACGAAGTGTTATTTCTCGCAGGATTGGTTCGCTACCGTTACGGATGTCTTGCAGGCGGACTGGCACGAGGCCTGACACTTGCCGCATCCGCCGGTGTGCGCGGTTGTCTTGTGCAGTTTTGTGCTAAGAGTTTTGATGTGCTTCATGTCTCTATTCCCCTTTGTTAGTTTCTGTCCAAACATTGGAACACACCATACTATAGCACAGCGGGAAATATTTTGCAAGCCGAATTTCGCAGCCCAAGGTTAGAATTCAGGCAGCGCCGTGTTTACCTCTTCGTTGGTGCCCATTTCCAGCAAAGTGTCGATAACCTTCTCCAGAGAAGTCTTGAGGTCGTGCCGCTGTGCGCCGACGGTTGTTACAATGGGGATCTCCTCGGCCACCGTGCCCATTATGAACACCTTGGCCGTGCCCACTTGCTGGCCTTCCTGCACCGGCGCGCGCATGGCGGTGGGCATGTGGATGTCCACGACAATGCTCTCGCGCTCCTGTCTGCTTAGCGGCAGTTTCAAACCCTTACTCAAAACCGTGTCTATCTGCGGCGTCTTGGAGCGTTCAATGGTTATCGCGCCTGAGGGCTGACGTTCTTCGGCTATCTGCTCATAGCGGAAGTTGTCGAAGCCGTGCGTCATGATCGCCTTGTTGTCGCGCCACTTCTGCTCGCGCCCGGTGCTGCCCCACCCGCTCGCCAACACCACCGATATAAGCTGCATGTCGCCGCGCCTGCACGCGCCCACAAAGCACTGGCCGGCCTTGCCCGTAAACCCCGTCTTAACGCCGTTCGCCCCGCAAAACTCGTGGAGCAGCCTGTTACGGTTGACGAAGTTATATGTCCGCGCGGAGGATTGGAACGTGGCCGTGCGCGTATTTATCAGGTTCACAAAGTCCGGGTTGCGCAGGGCATAACGCGTTATCACGGCCATGTCATAGGCTGTTGAGTAGTGGTTGTCCGAGTCCAGCCCGCTGGGCGTTTCGAAGTTGGTGTCAACCGCGCCCAGCGAATGTGCCTTCGCCGTCATCATAGCGCAGAACTCTTCCACGCTGCCGCCCACATGCTCCGCGATAGCAACCGCCGCGTCGTTGCTCGATTCCAGCATCAAGGCCAGCATCAGGTCGCCCAGCCGCACCTCCTCCCCCGCCAAAAGCCCCATGTGAACCTTGGGAGCCATCGCCGCGCGTCTGCTCGCCGTCACGCGGGAATCCATGTCGCCGTTTTCCAGCGCGATAACCGCCGTCATTATCTTGGTGGTGCTGGCCATGGCAAGCCTTGTGTTCTCGTTCTTGCCCCACAGCACGCGCCCCGTCTCCGCGTCCATCAGCACCGCGCCCATCGCGCGTACATCCGGCTCGTCAACCTCACCCGCCCGCACGCTACGCGCAGGCGCAAATATTATCATCACGATTACCGCAAACGCCGTAATCCGCTTCATACAACCACCCCGCTAATTTGTCATACCCTACAGTGGACGCGCTTTAATTCAGTGAAATATTTCGCATAACCCTGCCGGCAGTAGGGCAGGGTTATGCGAAATATTTCTACGTTTGACCGGTGCGTCCACTATATATAATTGTACAAACCGCGAATTTTATGCACGCCGATATAATGGGCGCGGCGGATTTGGCCGATAACTATTTCAGAAGTCTTGTAACTTATGGCCTGTTTGTGGTATACTGAATGTAATGTTACAAGAGAGATAACAAGGAGCGGATACGAGGATGAACAACACCATAGTACGAAGGATCGCGGCGACGCTTGCCGTGCTGGTTGCACTTTCTTCAATAGCAATGCCACGGTCGGAGGTCTTTGCAGACCCCGCGCCCGCGCAGTTGTTGGCCGAAGCGGTTGTGGTTTCCGCCGGACACTCCCATACGATGATGATTTTGCAAGACGGCAGCTTGTGGGCTATTGGCCACAACAACCATGGCCAACTCGGGGACGGCACAAGCATCGACAGGAACACTCCCGTACGGATAACAAACCCTGATGAAACCTGGTTAAGCGTCTCCGCCGGGACACACTATTATACCCTTGCCGTAACAACGGACGGAAGGCTGTTCGGATGGGGGCGAAATGTCGATGGAAAAGCGGGGCAAGACCCAATCAGAACAGAAATACCGACACCAGAGCGTATCGGAACAGGAACTGACTGGAAATACGTCTCGGCCGGTAATACCCACTCGCTTGCCATGCGCGAGGACGGCACGATCTGGTCTTGGGGTAGCAACTCTGACGGCCGACTTGGCCAAGGTTCAAACATCAGTTACAGCTACAACCCAACACAGATCGGCACAGATTACTGGACTGCCGTTTCAGCAGGCGGCACTCACTCTCTAGCTATCAGGGACAACGGAACCTTGTGGGGTTGGGGCTTTAATCAACAGGGTCAGCTTGGCATCGGCCCCGGCGGATCCCGAAACGCATCCGAACACGTATACCCAGGTACGTACTGGGCAAGTGTAGCCGCCGGCAGTACCCACACGGCGGCCATCAGAGACGATGGAAGCCTCTGGGTGTGGGGAAATAACGCCAATGATCGACTAGGGCTTGGCCCCGGAAGAGCCGGCAGCTACAACACTCCACAGCAAGTAGAATCACATTACGATTGGCAGAGCGTTTCTTCCGGTCTGCTCCACACAACCGCCATTAGAGACGGCGGCTACGCATGGTCTTGGGGCTTTAACCAATACGGCCAGCTTGGCAACGGCACAACAACGCCCCACAACGCTCCGCATGAGGTTGACGGCGCGTACTGGGTTAGCATATCCTCCGGCTTCCATCATGTCGTGGGCGTTAAGAGCGACGGCAGTATCTGGACGTGGGGCGATAATACTCACGGGCAGATACCCGGCGTAGACCCTTCAATTCTAATAAACTCCAACCCGGTAATGGTATCCGCCGCCATAACCATCAATCAGCATCCCTACCCCCCGACCAGAACATTTTTTCATGGTGATATCAGCGGAAGCCTGACAATAGCGGCGACGCTGACTACCGACTCGGCGCTTACTCCCGTATACACATGGTTCGTGTACAACCCCATCAATTCTACAACCAGCGCGGCACTTGATGTTAACGGCGTACACATCACAGGCACGTCATTCCAAATACCGACAAACTTGACTGTGGGGGCGCACCACTTCTTCGCTATAGTAAGCGCGTCCCCCGGCGCGAGTTCCGAAATGGTGATTCCCGTTATGTCCGAATATGCGATAGTGGTGGTGTTAGACCCTCCGCCTGACATAACTACAACGTATCCTGCAACAACTGACCCAACTACGACGGATCCTACTACAACTGACCCGACTACAACGGAGCCAACCACCGCCGACCCAACTACAACGGAGCCGACAACTTACGAACCAACTACAACGGAGCCGACTACACCGCCTCACACACCCACGCCGCCCGACAGGTGCGCCCTCATCAGGGTGGGCTTCACGCCGGCTACGGAGCAGAGCGTAACCATTCCCCAGGGAATGAACGCGAGCCTGCCCGTGCTGGTAAATGTGGATGTGGCGAACCCCGGCGCGTTCACGGCGGACGACCAGCTGACGTTCCAGTGGCTGCGCGAAGGTGTTCCCGTTGGTGTGCCGATGGTGTCGCCCGTTTCCGCGGGGGAACGTTCTGTGCCGCTGGTGATCACCAACGCCGGCCCGCTTAACAACGGCGCGCACACCCTTCGCGTGACGCTTGGCGCGTATCCGTTTGAGTGCGTGAACATCAGCCCCGTG
>WRAA01000159.1 GCA_009780445.1 Defluviitaleaceae bacterium | reverse complement strand
GCGCCGAACAACATGCCTTCGCGGGACGACCTCGCGCTGGCCGTGGAACACGCTCTTGTTGCGCAGCGCGGCAACGACAATATCGTGGTGGCCGAACTGCCGCCGGTTGTGACGTTACAAGCCCCGCCGGCCGCCGCACCCGCGCAGGAAGCGCCGGCCGCGCAAGAACCGCCGGCGGCGCAACAGCCGCCCGCACAGGGACAACCGGCGGCGCAACAGCCGTCCGTACAGGAACAACCGGCGCAGACGCAACTCCCGGCGGCGCAGCCGCCTGTGCAAAACATACCGTCGCAACAGGCGGCACCGCCGACACAGGGCGTTACGCAGAGCATCCCGCCGGCGCAGGAGCCTCCGCAGAACCAGTACTTACTGCAAAACATGCCGCCGCAAGCGGACAGCCAGCCGGCGCAGAATCAGCCGCAGGAGCAGGGCGCACCGGCACATCAGCCGCCGGCACATCAACCGGAGCCGACACCCGTGCCGCCGCTCGATCCAACGCCGGCACCCACGCCAACGCCGACACCCGTACCAACGCCTACACCTACACCAACACCAACGCCGACACCTACACCGACACCAACGCCGACACCTACACCGACACCAACGCCGACACCAACGCCGATCAACTTGAGCCTGGGGTTTGAGATGGTGTACGACAGCGGCAGGGTTCTCATTCCCATAGACAGCGCGGATGTCGTGTTCGGCACAAGCATTGAGTTACAGGTGCTGGTACGCGGCTTTAGCAGCCCGGATTCGACCGACAACATCCGGCTGGAGATGGACGCGCCGGACGGGATCTTCCTCTCCGGATACGCGGTTGTCGACAGCTACTACGACGGAACGCTGACTTTCGAGATCACCGCCACGTATGACGGCATGGCGCAGGTTCCGTCCTCCGCTGTAACGATTGCGGCGGACTTGCTGGGCGTGCCGAGCGGTTACACCGTTAACACCAATACCGTATCGGCCACGGTGGAAGTCCGCGACGGCTTCGCGCCGACGCCGCAGAGATCCATTCCGCTTACGCAGGATAACTTCAGCGCGTTTGCCGCGGCGATCAACTCCGCGACCCGCGCCTACCTGCTAAGCCGCCACTACCTCGTGCAGGAGGACATCTCCGCACCCGCGGCCGGCTTGGCGCAGTGGAGGCCGATAGACAACTTCACCGGCACATTCGACGGAGGCTGGAACACCATCTCCGGAATCACCATCACAGACCCAAACCTCACAAGCAAGGGCTTCTTCGCCCACATCAGAGGCGGCGGCACCGTGCGTAACCTGGGGCTGGTGGATCTGTTCATAAGCAACACCATGCCGAACGCCGGTGTGGGAGGAATTGCGGCACATAACAGCGGCGGCACCATAGAGTACACCTTCGTAACCGGAACGATAGCGGGCATGAGCGGGAACATCGGCGGAATTGTCGGCGAAAACTCGGGCACCATACGGAGGTCGGCAGCTACGGCGGCCATCAACCCGTCAACCGCCAGCCAGTCGTGGCGCATTGGCGGGATAGTCGGCAACAACAGCGGGCACGTGGAAGAGAACGTAGCGTTGAACACGGTGATACAGATTGGTAGTGGTTCACCGTCTGTCAACCGTGTAGCCGGGGAAAGCTCTGCCACAGAGGCTCTTCTAAGGGGCAATTTCGCCCGCGCCAATTCGCCGTCGATGATCGTACATCATAATTGGGGGCATATCGGCCATGACCAGCTGCACGGTGAGAACATCACGCTGTCTGACGTAGCGAATAACCTGGGCTGGTTCGACGTATTCACCCGGGAGTTCGGCGCGGATGTTGCGCCGCCGCTGATCGATTTCGTGATGGGGAGGTCTATGATCGACGGCCTTGCCGCCCCGCTGTACCCGGCGCCGGAAGAACCCGCGCCGGACGACACGCCGGACAAGAAGGAGCCGGAGGAAGAGGACTCTGACGAAGGGGATTCCGGAATCAAGGATTCTGACGAGGAAGATTCCGGCGGCAAGGATTCCGACGGGGAAGATTCCGACGGCGACAGCCCCGGAGATGACGACGCGCAGGACAGCCGGCCCGAAACGGATTCGGGCAGCCACAGCGAGGACGCTAAGGAGCCGGAAGCCAACGAGACCGAGCGGGATACTGCCGAAGCCGCAAGCCCGGACACCGGCGGCACTAAGACCGCCAAGCCGGAGCCCGGGTACACAGGCGGCGGGCAATACGAACACCCAAGCTACACCTAGTACGGTTGCCACATGACTTAATGGACTGCCGGCAAGCCCGCAACAACCGGGCTTGCCCCGCAGTCTGTGTGAGAGGAAGATCTTCTTGTCAGAAAACTATGATACGCGGCAGATATTTGACGTAGTGCTGGCGTTTAACAGCCAGATCCGCTACGAGGATATGCTGGACCTCATTCTGAATAAAATGATGGAAATAACACGCTCCGACGCGGGAACGTTGTATACTATAGAACAGGGCAAGCTGAATTTCCGCATTATCAAGAACAAGACCCTGGGGATTCACCAAACGGCGGATCTCCCGATTGATCTGCCGCCCATAGAGCTTGACAAGAACAACATCAAGAACGTAAGCGCGTATTCCGCGATCAAGAACGAAGTCGTCGTTATCAAGGATGTCTACGAGGAAAACCACCACTTCAACTTCTCGGGGCCTAAGAACTACGACAAGATAACGGGCTACAGAACGCGCTCCATGCTGGTGCTTCCGCTTACGACCTACTGGAACAACAACGTGGAGATCCTGGGCGTTATCCAGCTGATTAACGCGACGGACCCCGCTACGAAGCAGGTTGTGCCGTACGGCAACATCTTCTCGCCGCCGGTGATACCCGCATTGGCCAATGTGGCCGCCAATACGCTGGCAAACCTGATACACCTTCGGGAAGTGCGCCAGCTGTTCAAGTCCTTCGTGACATCAATGGTGCAGACAATCGAAGAACACTCGCGCTACAACAATACCCACACGCAGAGGGTGTCGGAACTATGCACCGCGTTTGCCGCATACCTCAGCAGTATTTTTGAAAAAGGGCACCCATACCACTTTGACGACGTAAACGTGGAAGAGCTGACCATGGCGGCGATGCTGCACGATATCGGGAAGGTATTGTCGCCCGTGACGCCTATGGACAAGGATCACAGGCTTGGCGAACGCCTTCCCGTTGTGCGCAAAAACTTTGACATCAAGCTCTTGCAGCTGGAAGTGGATCTGCTGCGAAACAATATCACGCGGGAAGAATATGACGCTGAGCGGCAACGCTGCAACAACGCGTTGAGCCTCGTGGAGACAGCGGCGTTCACAAGCTCTCTCACGGACGATCACGCGGCGGAGATCCAGAAGCTGTCGGAGCTGGTATACAGAAATTCGGCCGGCAAGACCGTGCCGATACTGGAGGCCGTGGATATTGAAATGCTGGTGATACGCAAGGGCACCCTCACATCCGGCGAACGCGCCAGCATGGAGGAACACGCGTCGATAACAAACCGTATTCTGCAGAATATCGCGTTTGTGAAGTATTATAAGAACGCCGGCATCTGGGCGGGCAGCACTCACGACTTTCTGGACAGCTCCGGCTATCCCGTCGGGCTTAAAGGAGACAGCCTGACCCCCGAAATATGCATCATTACGATCATGGACATCTTCGAGGCTCTTGTGGCCAGCGACAGGCCGTACAAGAAGGCGTTGTCGGTGGACAAGGCCATGCAAATTATCACAGAAATGGCCGATGACGGCAAACTACACAAGGAGCTGGTGAAGCTGTTCAAGCAAAGTAAGGTTTGGGAGGCGATAATGTAATGATTATTACGGTATATGGCTGCCGTGGGTCAGTTGCTATTTCGCGCCCGGGTTCACGGTACGGGGGAAACACGCCATGTATAAAGGTTACATCGGGAGATGAATACCTTGTGATAGACGCGGGGTCCGGGATCATGTCCCTTGCCGGGGAGCTGTCGCATCTTCCGCCGCACACAGTCAACATCCTGCTTAGCCACCTGCACCTGGATCACATCAGCGGCCTGGGAACCTTCGCGCCGGTCTGGACGAAGGGCATGGGCGTGCGGGTGTTCACGCAGACGCGGGACGAGAGGCCGCTGGAGGAACAGGTGTTCGGAATCTTCGCGCCGCCGGTCTGGCCGGTTTCTATGCAGGAACAGGGAAACGTGGAGGTTGTCCGGCTGGAAGAGGAAGTACCCCGTAAGATAGGCAAGTTTACGGTGACGGGCTTCCGCGCGGACCACCCGGACAAAACGCTGTCCTTCCACATAACGGACGGCACAAGCAGCTTTGCCCACCTTCTCGACAGCGAGCTGAACGGGATGGATAAGCAGTCTATGGACTTGGTGGCGAAGTATTGCCGCGGTGTTGACGCGGTTGTGTTCGACGCGGCCTATTCCTGCGAGGACTATGAGGCTTCGCGCAGGGGCTGGGGGCATTCCACCGTGAAGCAGGGTGTGGAGATTGCCCGGCAGACGGACAACAAGCTGGTGATCTTCGCCCACTTCGACCAGAAGTATAGCGACGACGAGCTGGACAGCTGGAAGAAGTATTTTGACAGCGACAAGTACGTCATGGCATATGACGGATTAGAGATCGAAATTTAGGGGGGCATTCCTTATGGCGAACAACTATGAACGGCCGGCTCTGCTGCCGCTGCCGGATCTTGGGCAGACTGTGCAGGGATACTTGGACCGCGTGCGCCCGCTGGTGACACTGGCCGAATATGGCGTGGCGGCGCAGACCGCCAAAGCTTTTGCAAGCGGCGGCGGCAAGCAGCTGCAGAGCCTGCTGGAGAAGTTTGGCGAAGGCTCCGGCGACAGCTGGCTGACGGCCATGTGGCTCGACAAGTACCTCGCATATCGAGGAGAGCTTAGCATCAACATGAACTACCTCACTACCATGGACACATCGAAGCTTTCGCGCCGCGGCAGTCTCGCGGAGTTTGCGGCGGCGATCGTACACTCCTTCGCAAAGGTGTATGTACAGTATGCCACGGGAAGTTTGCCGCAGGAGGCGGGGCGTTCCGGCCCGCTGTGTATGGGGCAG
>WRAA01000158.1 GCA_009780445.1 Defluviitaleaceae bacterium | reverse complement strand
GGGGTTGGAGGAGGGGCGGCAGGAAGGGCGGCAGGAAGGGCGGCAGGAAGGGCGGCAGGAAGGGCGGCAGGAAGGGCGGCAGGAAGGGCGGCAGGAAGGGCGGCAAGATGGGATCTTGCTTGTCGCGAGGAATATGTTAAAGCGCAACTGCCCGATTGAGGAGATTATGCAAGACACTGGCTTGTCCTGCGAGGAAGTGGAAAATCTGCGAAATGCCGATTCCTAAGAACGGCGTTTCGTGCTGTATCTATTACAAATGGGGAGGCTGCTTATGATAGATCTGCGAAGCGACACCGTTACGAAACCCACGCCTGAGATGCGCAGGGCGATGGCGGAGTGCGAGGTGGGAGACGATGTTTACGGCGACGACGTTACCGTGAACAGGCTTGAAGAACTGGGCGCGCGCGTCATGGGCAAGGAGGCTGCGATATTTGTGCCCACGGGCACGATGGGCAACCAGCTGAGCATCATGGCGAACACAAAGCGCGGAGATGAGATGATCGTGGGGCGCAGCTCGCACGTGGTTGCGTATGAATGCGGCGCGGCGGCGGTTCTGTCCGGAGTGGCTTATGCCGCGGTGGACAGACCCGACAGCTTTGTCACCGCGGAGGACGTACACCGCCTTGTGCGTCCAAAGAACGTACACTTCCCCGACACAGGGCTTGTGTGCCTGGAGAACGCCCTCGCGGACGGCACAGTGGTTCCGCTGAACGTCATGGCCGAAACCTATGCGGCCGCGCAGTCCTACGGGATCCCGGTGCATCTGGACGGCGCAAGGATATTCAACGCCGCCGTGGCTCTCGGTGTGGACGCGCGGGAGATTGCGGACTGCTGCGACACCGTGATGTTCTGCCTGTCCAAGGGGCTGGCCGCGCCGGTTGGTTCGCTGGTGTGCGGCAGCGCGAGCTTCGTCGAGGCAGCGCGGCGTATACGCAAGATGCTGGGCGCGGGGATGCGCCAAGCCGGCGTGCTTGCCGCCCCGGGAATCATCGCCATCGAGACGATGACAAAACGCCTGCACGAGGATCACGAACACGCCAAGGAACTTGCAAGGCTCCTGGCGAATGTGGACGGCGTGAAGATCTTGGCGCAGCCGCAGATAAACATGGTGTTCTTCGAGATCACGCGCGATAACTTCGACCACCCCGGCTTCACGGCGGGGCTGCTGGCCAAGGGCATCAACACCAACGAGATCCGCGGCCACGGGGTCTACAGGCTTGTGACGCACAACGACTTTAGCGCGGAGCAGGTACCCTATGTGGCGGACAGCATCAGGGAGCTTGTGGGCTGATGTTCGGGCCAAACCGCAACTGGGGCATTGTAACCGCGGTGTTCTTCGCGTTTATGTTCGTGTGGATGAGTAGGGTGGACTTTCACAACAACGCACTGGGCACCCTTGTGGGCGCGGTTGTGTTTGCCGCGGTGTTCGCCGCGTTTGAAAAAATTTACAAGTACGTAAAGGATTACATAGAGAATAGAGGGTAACAGCGTATGAGCATTCTTGATTTCGGCGCACTTAACAACTTGGAGAGATCGAGCCTGCTGGCCAGGACCACACACCGGCCGCTGAACATGCAGGCCGTGTTTTCCGACACCACCGCGGGTTATGTGTTTCCGCACGAACCCGGCCGCGGCGAAGATGTGAAGATCCGGCTGAGAACGGCGAAGGATAATGTGGACTCCGTGAGGCTGGTATTCGAGGGCGGCGAGTATATCGACCAAAACCTACGCGCCCACACCTCCTTCGCGCTGAATGTCGAAAGCAGCACAGACCTGTTCGACTACTACGCAGTAACCATACCGCGCCTGATGGGCCGCATAAGCTACGCATTCGAGATAATAAAGGGCGGGCGCGTATACGCCTACAACCGCCGCGGCGTGCGCCCAAGTATCGACCCTGCCTTCAACTTCGTGATTATCGCCGGCTTTAAAACGCCGGACTGGGCGAAGGGCGCGGTGATGTACCAAGTGTACGTGGACCGCTTCCGCAACGGAGACCCAAGCAATGACGTGGAACACGGCGAGTACGAGTACCTTGGGCTGCGCTCCGGCAAGTTCACCGCGTGGGATCAGCTGCCGAGCAATCTGGACGTGTGCAACTTCGCGGGCGGAGACCTGCGCGGCGTGATAGACAAGATGGCATATCTGCAAGACCTGGGCGTGGAGGCGATCTACTTCACGCCGGTGTTTGTGTCGCCGTCGAACCATAAGTACGACATCCAGGACTATGACTATATCGACCCGCACATCGGTGTGATCGTGGAGGACGGCAAGCCCGGCGACAACCTCTACGTCAAGCGCACCACCAACCGCAAGAATCTGGAGGCAAGCAACAAACTGATGATGACCTTGATCGAAGAGGCGCACAAGCGCGGCATCAAGGTGATACTGGACGGCGTGTTCAACCACTGCGGCGCGAGCAACAAGTGGATGGACGCGGAGGGCATCTACACCGGCCTGGCCGATTACGCCGCCGGCGCGTTTACCTCCCGCGAAAGCCCCTACCACAACTACTTCCGCTGGCACACGCCCGATTCCGGCTGGCCGGGCAACGACAGCTATGACGGCTGGTGGGGCCACAAGAACCACCCCAAGCTCAACTTCGAAGGTTCGCGCGAGCTGTACGAATACATCATGGGCATCGGGCGCAAGTGGGTGACGGCACCCTTCGGCGCGGACGGCTGGCGCATGGACGTGGCCGCCGACCTGGGCTATTCCCAAGAGTTCAACCACAAGTTCTGGAAGGACTTCCGCAAGAGCCTCAAGACCGCAAACCCGGAGGCCATAATACTGGCGGAACACTACGGCGACCCAACACGCTGGTTACAGGGCGATGAATGGGACACCGTGATGAACTACGACGCGTTCATGGATCCGGTGACGTGGTTTTTGACGGGGATGCAGAAGCACAGCGACGAGTTCCGCTACGACATGCTGAACAACGCGCTGGTGTTCGAGGACACAATGTGCCGCGAGTCCGGCCGCTTCACCGCGGGTTCGCTCCAATGCGCGATGAACCAGCTCTCGAACCACGACCATTCGCGCTTTCTAACGCGCACCAACATGACTGTCGGCAGGCTGCACACAAAGGGCAGTGACGCGGCGGCGCAGGGCATTAACAAGGCCATCCTGCTGGAGGCCGTAGTCATCCAGATGACATGGCCGGGCGCGCCCACCATCTACTACGGCGACGAAGCCGGCCTTGTCGGCTGGACAGACCCCGACAACCGCCGCACCTACCCATGGGGCAAGGAGGATATGCTGATCCTGGGCTTCCACAAGGACATGGCAAGGATACGCCGCCAACACTTGGCCCTGCGCACCGGCTCTCTCATCTTCCTGCACGGCGAGTTCGGTGTGTTGTCCTATGCGCGTTGGGACAGCGAGAAGGTGTTCGTGGTGATCGTGAACAACAATCTGACGTTCAAGAGCCTATCCATACCGGTGTGGCGTGCCGAAGTGCCGCCGACAGCGGATATGTACAGCGTGCTGGAAGCGGCCGGCGGGCAGTATACAGTCAAGCCCAAACTCTACGGCATACGCGGGGGAGACCTGCACTACGAAGCGCCGCCGTTCAGCGCGGCCGTGCTGATGTACACGCGCTGATGCCCGGCGGAGTGACGGTCTTGGCCGTGGGGCGTTTGAAGGAGGACTACCTCCGCGCGGCCTGTTCAGAATATCTCAAACGCTTGGGCGCGTACTGCAAGGTGTCCGTCGTCGAGGTGGAGGAAGAACCCACGGCCAAGGGCCGCGGCGACGATGCCGTAAAGCTGGCGGAAGGCGGGCGCATTCTGGCGAAGATCCCCGGACGCGGCTTCGTTGTGGCTCTGGACCGCGCCGGGCGGCGGGCGGACTCGGAAGGTTTTGCGCAGATGCTCACGCGTGGCCTATCCGACGGCGCGGGGCATGTCACCTTCATCATCGGCGGAAGTTTCGGGCTTTCGCCGGAGGTGCTTTCCCGCGCGGACATGTCGCTCAGCTTCTCCGAAATGACCTTCCCGCACCGGCTCATGCGGGTGATCCTTCTGGAACAGGTCTACAGGGCAATGAACAGCCTTGGCGGCGGGAAGTATCACAAGTGACGGAGGTGTACGCACTGCGGCACGATGCCGATTCCTTCCGTGTTAACCGGGAAGTTTTGACAGCACTTGTCTCCGCCGAAAAACGCGCGCGCCTGCTGCGCATACGCAATTTCGCAGACGCATCAGGGGTGCTTGCCGCCGACCTTCTCCTGCGAATGTTGATCAGCCGGCGCACGGGCCTGCGCTTCGCGGAAATAAGCTTCGGCACGGCGCGGTACGGCAAGCCGTATCTTTTGGGCGAACTTGATACGCCGCTGCACTTCAATGTTTCCCATTCCGGCCCGTGGGTCGCCGTCGCGATCGGAGGTTGCCCCAACGGCGTGGACATCCAGGAGCATCGCGCACTGCGCGGGCAGGACGTGGGCCGCGCCTTCTTCGACCAATGGGTTCAACGCGAGGCGCGGCTAAAGTGTACGGGCGAAGGGCTGACCGGCACGCCCAACGAAAGCCTGTTCACCCGCTCCTACCGCCCGGACGTCAGGACAGCCGCCGCGGTTTGTGCCGTGCGGGACGGTTTCTCCGACATACACTACATCGGCATGTCAGAACTGTTGCAAGCTTGCGCACACAAAGAAAGCCACGGATCTTAGCGTCCGCGGCTTTTCTTGTGAAGCAGGTGCTACATCTCAACGATAGCGTTTGTTGGGCAAGCACCTACGCACGCGCCGCAGGAAATGCAGTCGTCTTCCTTGATAACATAGTATGGGCTACCCGAAGCTATGCACGAAACCGGGCATTCAGGCTCACACGCGCCGCACGCTATGCAGTCATTGTTAATCTTGTACGCCATGATATCACACCTCCCCCATTATGTACGTTATACATCGGAAAACCAGACAATCCAGATGTACACTCATATTGTAGTACAGATTAGGCAAATTATCAAGAGTAAGTTTTGTGTAAGGCAAATTTTCGGTAAATTTGCCGTACAAAATTTTTTACAGCAGGAATTACCTACACTGAGAAGGCGGTTCGGAGGCTATGGGCATAAGCGGCGAGACTATGCGTATAAGCGGCAAGTTCGTTGTCGTTCTG
>WRAA01000157.1 GCA_009780445.1 Defluviitaleaceae bacterium | reverse complement strand
TAGTACACGCCCATGGCGATGGCCTTGGCCGAATCTATAACACTGCCGCCGCCAACCGCCAGCACAAGCTCCACGCCCTCCCTGCGGCAAAGCTCCACGCCTTCGCGCGCAAGGGTGAGGCGCGGGTTGGGCATTACGCCGCCAAGCTCCGCATACGCCACGCCGGCCGCGTCAAGGGAAGCCGTGATCTGCGCGTAGAGGCCGCTCTTCTTGATGCTGCCGCCGCCGTAGTGCAGCAGCACCTTCGTGTAGCCGTAATCTTGCAGCATTTGGCCGACCCTGTGCTGCGTGTCCTTCCCGAACACTAAACGCGTCGGAATGTGAAAGTCGAAGTTCTCCACTACATCATCTCCGTTTCGGAACTGTTAGTTGATGAACAGTTCCATATATTATTGTAATTACGCGAAAAACCGAGAGACGGCTGTCTGTCGGTTTTTCGCGGTGAATATGCATTTATAGCATGTGTAAGCCGGTATTCCTTTGGAAGCTCCAAGGGGAAAATCGTTAAAACTTCAACGGTAAGCCGGAATTAGGAGTTACGCGAAACCTCGTAACCCGCGTGTTTTGCGAGATCCTCAATGGTAGCCCGTGAAAACTTCCGGCCTTTGTACTCGACCAAGTTCTCAAGCTCTCCTGTGAAAATGTCGCCCGGTTCATACTTTTTCAGTATGATCTTGTCGTTATCCACGAAGATTTCCAGTGGATCTCGCTCTCTGATCTGAAAAGTTTTGCGTATTTCGATGGGTAAAACAATCCTGCCAAGCTCATCCAGCTTGCGTACAAATCCTGATGCTACCATATTCTTTCCCCCTAGTTAGTGTTTCGAGCGCCATTTAGCACCACTCGACATTATAGTAGCATATTAGCCTGTTCATGTCAATTATGGATAAGTAAATTCTTGGAAACCTGACACGTTTCGCGTAAATTAACCTTTACGAAACTGCGATATACGTGTAGAATTACATTATATTAGATAGAATATTTTTGCGGAAGGTATTGTTGTTGCGACGCTTTAGTGGTACAATGGAGTGCGGAGGGAGTAATTGCATGAAGAAAGTTGCGAAAGCACCTGTAGCGGTGTTGGCCGTAGTGATGCTGGGGATTGCGGCATATTTTGCGGTCTTGTGGCACATTGGCAGGCCGGATGTGTTTATATACGGCGAAGCCGAAGCCGTCGCGGTTACGAAGGTGTACTATTCCAACGGCATTTGGAACCCGGAGAATATATTTGACGAACTTTACTACCCTATCGGCATTGCCTTGATGGGCGAATACTTGGTTGTGGCGGACTCCATGGGGGACCGCGTGCAGATTCTAAGCGACACGGAAGGTTGGCGCGTGGGCAGATCCGGGCTGTACGGCATGTCGCACTACGATTCAGGCGCGTTTGTGGACGGCTTCCGCGAGAACGCGATGTTCATGAAACCCGCGGGCGTATCTGTCGCGCCGAACGGACACATATTGGTGAGCGACTCCGGAAACAATGCGGTGCGCAGGATAACGGAGGAGTTTGTTATAACAATTGCCGGCGACGGCACGGCGGGTTTTGCGGACGGATTCGAAGGCCGCGCCGTGTTTAACAGCCCGCGGGCGGCCGTGATGGACGCTGGCGGATATATATATGTAGCCGATACGCTGAACCACGTCATACGTCGCATTTCTCCCGAGGGCGAAGTGGTTCTGTTCGCGGGTTCTCCCGGCGAAAGCGGGTTTGCGGACGGAAGCTTGACCCAAGCGCGGTTCTTCGAGCCTTCCGGGATGTACCTTTCGGGCGGCGTGCTGTACATTGCCGATTCGGCAAACCATTCCATCCGCAGGATCGAAGCGGGGCAGGTAGGAACCGTGGCGGGTCGGCCGGGTTCGCCCATACGGCTTTCGGAATACTTCGAGGGTGGGCATGTGGACGGGCCGAACGACGAAGCGCTCTTCGACTTCCCGCGGGATGTCGCCTTGCTGCCAGACGGCGGCATACTCGTGGCCGACAGCCTGAACCACGCCGTGCGGCTTGTCACCGGCGGAGCAACGCGCACCATCGTGGGCAGCGGAGCCGCCGGGAGCGTTAAGTATTCCGCCGAGAACATGATGCTGGCGCGCCCCGAAGGGGTGGCCACAGACGGCGAATACATGTTCATATCAGACACTTTGAACAACCGCGTCATCACGGTGCCGCTTACGGAGCGGGTGATAAACGGCCGGCCTTCGCGGGAGCAGATGCTGGCCGACACCGGCCTTACGGTTAACTCGCGCTTTGCGTTTCGCGGAGACATACGCGTGTTTCTGGACGACAACAGGGTGAACATGGGCAGGGTTCAGCCGTGGATCCGCGGGGAATCAATCTTCGTGCCGATACGCCCCTTCTTGGAGGCCTTGGGCGCGCGGATGGAGCTTGACGAACGCGCGGGCGAACTTACGGTGTTTGTGGACGACACAGCCACGCGTATGCAGCAAGGCAGGGACTACTTCATCATGCGCGGCGTGACGGTGACAACACTTAGCGAGCTGATCCGCCTGTTTCCGTATACGGTGGAGTGGTTCCCGGAGCTTAGCCTCATCACCCTGCACGTGCCGCAGGATCTGAGGGAGGAGTAGGGGATGCGCAAACGACTTACAATCATCCTGCCTGCCGTGCTTGCCCTGCTGTTTGCCCTGTCGTTGCACTTCGGCACGCTTGCGGCAGCCGATAATATTATCCGCGACAATGTGCTGACTGGCGGAAGAGCCTCCGCCGACAACATTATAATAGTAGGAATAGACGAACGAAGCATCAACGAGATAGGCACATGGCCCTGGCCGCGGCTGTTTATCGCCGAAGCTGTGAGGACGGTCGCCGACATGGGCGCGGCCGCCATTGGGGTTAATGTGCTGTACGACACACCGGGCGCGGCGCCGGAATACGACGACATCTTTGTGGCCGCGGCTCTGGAGGCCGACAGGCTGGTGCTGGGCGCGATGGGCATTCTCAGCCCCTTCCCCGGCAGCGGGGATATGCTGGACATAGAGTACTACCTGCTTCCCTTTGAGGAACTGGCGCAGGCTTCAAGCGCGGGCTTCCTGAACGTGCTTACCGATGAGTCCGACGGCGTGATGCGCCGCGCGCTTACATCCATGAGATACGGCGACATAACGGTGCATTCCTTCCCCTTTGAGGTCTACCGTACATACCGTAGATCAATGGGTCTGCCGGAGGCGTCGGCACCGCCGCTGGATGCGAACGGCATGTTCCCCATACGTTATGTGGGCGGGCCGCGCAGCTTCACCGCGGTGTCGCTCTGGGGCGTGATAAACGACGAATATCCGGCGGCGATGTTTCGCGATGCTGTGGTGCTGATAGGGCCTTTTGCGCAGGGTCTGGGCGAAGGAAACTTCGCAACGCCGATGGATCGTAATGTGGCGATGTCCGGCATAGAGATATACGCAAACATTGTGCAGAACCTGATGGAGGGCGTGTTCCCCGTGGACGCGCCGTGGGTTGTGAACTTGGCGGTGCTGATCCTCCACGGCCTGGCATTGATTTGGCTGTTTGGCCAGATGAAGCCGCCCATGGCCTTTGCCGCTACGGCGGTGCTGGCGGTGATGCTGCTGCTGGGCGTCAGAATCGTGTACGACCGCTTCGACATACTGCTGCGCGTGGGCGACACACTGCTGTTCATGTTCGTGTGTTATGCCGTGTACCTTGTGCTTAGCATCTTGGCGGCACAGCGCGAGCGTCAGCAGATGAAGGATATGTTCGGGCGGTTCGTCGCGCCGGAAGTTGTGAACGAAATCATCTCCGGCGGCGCGGATATCCAGCTGGGCGGCGTAGTGAAGGAGATCACCGCGCTGTTTGTGGACATCCGCGGGTTCACGGCTTTCTCTGAAAACAATTCGCCCGAAAACGTTGTGAACATCGTCAACCGGTACCTCGGGCTTACCAGCAGTTCGATACAGAACAACAGCGGCACAATCGACAAATTTATCGGAGACGCAACAATGGCATTGTTTAACGCTCCCAACAATGTGCAGGATCACGCGCTGTGCGCCGTCAAGGCCGCTTGGGAGATGAAAACGAAGTCGGAGACGCTCAGGCAGAGCATTCTGGACGAATTCGGCATAGATCTTCAGTTCGGAATCGGCATTAACAGCGGCGCGGCCGTGGTGGGCAACATGGGTTCGGAATTCCGCATGGACTACACCGCCATCGGCGACGCGATCAACACCGCGGCGCGGTTGGAGGCCAGAGCCGAAAAAGGCCAGATTATCATATCCGACGCAACGTACCAGAAGGTCAAGGAATATGTTGATGTGCAGGAGATCGGCGTTATCAACGTGAAGAACAAGAAGGTCGGCATATTGGTGTACAGTGTTGAGAATGTGAGAACCTGTATTCAATAACACAGATTCTGAGAGAGGGGGAGGCGTTGGCATGATTAGAAGGATTATAGCGGTCGTTGTTGCCGTCGTGATGATGGTTTCGCTGTTTCCCGTGCAGGCCGCGGCGCAGGGTGCGGACGAACACCCGCGGGTGGAGGCGGCACGCGGCTCGGTGTTTATACACCGCGCGGGCGGGCATCAGCTGACGGCGGTTCACCGCGGAATGAACATCTATGACGGAGACATGATCATCACGGGCATTAATTCGACGGCCACCGTCAGCTACTACCGGCAGATGCTCACCATGGGCGAACTCACGAAGTTATCCGTCAACTCTGTGTGGCAGAGACACGGGCGGCACAACAGTGCCATCACCCTGGTGGAAGGCATGGTCAAGGTGCGCGTGGACGTACAGCTTGACGACAATTCGCGCAACGTGGTCCAGGCCGCCGGCACCATCGTTGGTGTGCGCGGAACGGAGTACATCCTTGTATACCGCAGAACCGGCCTGACCAATGACGACATTCACAGGGCGAACCCCTTTGTACGCATGATGGTGGTGGAGGGCGAGGTTATTGTTGATCTGCCCGATGCGGACGCCGGCGAAGACGGATTCGCCAGCTTCCTTGTGACACCCCTCGGCGTTATGCGTTTGCAGGGCGACATGAACAACGAAGTGACGGAAGAGGCGGGCGACATACCGGACACCTTGGTTGTGCCGCTCGAGAGCCTGGACCTTAGCATCTTGGAAATGCTGCGGGACGACCCGCGCGCGCGGGCGCAGAACCCGGAGCTGTTCAGCCGTATCGAAGAGGCC
>WRAA01000156.1 GCA_009780445.1 Defluviitaleaceae bacterium | reverse complement strand
CAGCACCATCTCTATCTTTTTTCGGTCTGACTTGCTTAAAACCACATGCCATTTCAACATGATACAATCGCTCCTCTCTTGGGATATTATACCATGATGTGTTTAGGGTTGGCAAGGTACTAGCCGACACCATCTTTGCGGCCAGTTTCACACAATGCGTCGTCGCTTCCTACTTGCGAACCACAAGGGTTCGCGGCGTCGGCACTTCCTAGCCCGACGAAAAATTGTGCTCGAAAATCCGCCAGAAGCGGGTTTTCAAACACGCCCTAGCCTTGCGCGAAACTGTTCCGCAAATCCGGTATCGTCTAGTTTCGAAAGAGGTCTAATGACATGGAGACGCAGAAGCAAGACGGGTTCACCAACGAGAAGTACATCATCCTGCCCACGGAATCCTTCGAGGCTTATCTGGAACATCCTCTTGTGAAGCCGCTGTACCTGACAGACATCGGCTTCTTTCCCGATGCGAAGTTCCACTACAGAGAGCGGACGGAAGGGGCCAACGAGGCCATATTGATATACTGCGTCAACGGAAAGGGCAGTATCGAGCTTAGGGACAAGAAGATCGTGCTGGAGAAGGACGCCCTGTTCTGCATACCGCCCTATGTGGCGCATAAGTACTACGCGGATCAGACCGCGCCATGGAGCATACTCTGGGTGCATTTCAAGGGAGACAACATCGGCCTGTTCCCCATTACGGAGATGGGGCGGAAGATGCTGGCAAACTCTATCGAGAGCGACAGGATGCAGGAATATTTTGTGAAGCTGTTTAACACCATCGAGTCCGGCTACTCTATAGGGAATATTATCCATTCATCGCAGCTCCTGTCGGTTATGCTGTCGGAGCTTTATTTCTACGAGAAGGAATCGCAGACAAGCAAGGCGAACCGCTATCTCACCAAGGTTATCGACTTTATGTACAAGAACATACACAGGGAGCTGACGCTGGAAGAACTGGCAAAGCACGTCAACCTCTCCAAGCCCTACTTGAACCTGATCTTCAAACAGCATGTCAACCGCGCGCCAATCGATTTCTTCATCAACCTTAAAATGCAGCAGGCCTGCAGATTCCTAAAGCTTACAGAAATGCGTATCTACGAAATAAGCCTGAAACTGGGCTACGAGGACCAATACTATTTCTCGCGGATTTTCAAGAAAACGATCGGCCTGCCGCCAAAAGAATACCGCGCCAAGAAGTGACTATCCGTACTATAAGATAGTCTATCTTTTTGTTCAATTGTCTATTTCTTTTCATCAGTTTCAAACTGTATAATTCCATTATGCAAATTATCCAAAAAAGATTACGGCGCAGATGAGATACACGTCTTTATGTAACAATAATGCAGGGAGGAGGCCGGTTGGGGATGCCCGGTAACGCGAATGTGTTACAGTTCAAGCAGATCACAAAGTATTTTCCCGGCGTGAAAGCTCTGGACAACATCAGCTTCCGGGCGAAGGCGGGGGAGGTGCTGGCGTTTCTCGGCGAAAACGGCGCGGGAAAGTCCACCTTGCTGAAAATATTAAACGGAGACTACCGGCCAACCGGCGGAGAATACCTGATCAACGGGGAGCAGCGGAAGTTCCGAAACCCCAAGGAAGCCATTGACGCCGGTGTGAGTGTAATTTATCAGGAGCGGCAAGTTCTGATGAACTTGTCGGTGGCGGAGAATATATTTTCCGGCAGATTGCCGTCGAAGATGCTGGGTTTTGTGGACAAGGCCGCGCTCTACGAGCAGACGCGCAGCATCATACAAGAGTTCAACCTGGACATCGACCCATTTGCTCTGGTGAAGGACCTTAGCATCGCCTATCAGCAGATGGTCGAGATCATGAAGGCATACAGCAGGGAGCAGCTTTCGATAATCGCCTTCGACGAACCGACGGCAAGCCTCTGCGAAAGCGAGATCGAGAGCCTGTTCGGCATCATCAGGAAGTTGAGGGACGAAGGCAAGATAATCATTTACGTGACACACAGGATGAAGGAGATACAGAGCATCGCGGACAAGGTGGCCATCTTCAAGGACGGAATGTACGTGGGTACAGTCATTCCAGGCGAGGTCTCCGAAAAAGAGATGATCAACATGATGATCGGCCGCGACCTGGGCGACATCTTTAACGAGCTGGAGCGCAACGAAGAGATTGGCGATACCGTGCTGTCTGTGGAACAGTTGACCACGGACTATGTGAAGGACATTTCGTTCAGCCTGCGCAAGGGCGAGATTCTTGGCTTCTCCGGCTTGGTGGGCGCCGGGCGGACGGAGATTGTGCGGGGGCTGATCGGCGCGGATGTTATGAAGGGCGGCCAAGTGTTGCTGGAGGGCAGGAGGATCCGCTGCCGCTCGCCAAAGGAGGCGATGGAGCAGGGTATCGTACTGGTTCCGGAGGACAGAAAGACGCAGGGCATACTGCCCAATCTGGATGTCGGCGGCAACATCAGCGTTGCCACCCTCAAGAAGTACGCGCTCTTCGGCGATCTTGTGAACAGCGAGAAGGAGAGCGAAGTTGTCGAGAAAGGCATACGGGACTTCAAGGTTAAGACGCCAAGCAGATATAAGAAGATACTGGAGCTAAGCGGCGGCAACCAGCAAAAGACCATCATCGCGCGGTGGATGAGTACCGACCCCGCCATCCTGATACTGGACGAGCCAACTAAGGGCATAGACATAGGCGCGAAGGCGGAGTTCTACAAGATGATCTGCGACTTTGCGAAGAAGGGCATCTCCGTAATCCTGATATCGTCGGAGCTTCCGGAGATTATCGGCCTTTCGGACAGGATCATAGTGCTGAAATCCGGGAAGATCGCGGGGGAAGTTCTGCGGGAAGATGCAAGCGAAGAGGTGTTGCTGAGCCTTGCGATGCTTGATACATAGAAAGGATTAGGCAAGGGGGTGCGGTAATGCGGGAGCTGCTCGGCAATTTCAAGATTCCGGGAGACAAGATCGTTCTGACTCTTGCTCTCGTCCTTATCTTTGTGTTCTTCTCGATGCTGAACATCAACTTTATCAGCACGACAAACATCATCAACATCCTGCTGGCCGCGTCGCTGACGGGGCTGGTGGCAATCGGCATGACGTACTTGATAATCGGCGGGCATATCGACCTTTCGGCCGGCGCGATCGTGGCGTTTTCGGGGGTGCTGGCGGGTATACTCTCCACAAATTTTGCCATGCCGTTCCCGCTGGTGCTGGTGATCATCTTGCTTACGGGCGCGGGTGTCGGCGTGTTCAACACCATCATGGTCACAAAGATAGAGCTAAACCCGTTTATCGCCACCTTGGTCACGCAGTCGATATTCCGGGGCTTCGCCTATATTTTGAACGACGGCCGCGCCATTCCCATCCGCGACAGCGCGTTCACCGGCTTCGGCACCACAAGGTGGTGGGGCATCCCCATTCCTGTGATCCTGCTCGTCGCGCTGTTTATCATATTCGGCGTGGTTCTCGCCAAGACAACCTTCGGCAGGAATGTGTACGTGGTGGGCGGAAACAAGGAGGCCGCGCGGCTGGCTGGGCTGAACCCGAACAGGATCGCGCTGAAAAACTATGTGATCACGGGGGTGTTGTGCGCGCTGGGCGGGGTTATCCTTGCGGCCAGAATGGGATCCGGACAGCCCGCGGCAAGCATGGGGCTGGAGTTTGACGCTATAACGGCCGTTATCCTTGGCGGTGTGTCATTCGCCGGGGGCGTGGGCAGTATGTTCGGCACAGTGCTGGGCGTGCTGATTCTGCAAAGCTTTAACACCGGCCTGATCATGGTGAATGTTCCCACGTTCTGGCAGTTTGTCGCCAGAGGCGTGCTGTTGTTGCTGGCTCTGTCCTTCGACTTTATCAGGAAGAAGGCCAGGGAGAAGAAGGTGCTGGAGGACAGCATGAAGAAGGTGTAACGCGTGGATAACTCCACATTATTACATACAGGAGGTATGAGATGAAGAACAAGATTTTTATAATTTCGCTGATGTTGGTGGGTCTGCTGTTAAGCGCGTGCGCGGGCGGCGGAAACCAGCCCGCGCAGCAAGCCGGCGGCACAACGGCACCGGCCGCAGAGACGCCGGGCGGAGATGCTCCGCGCAGTCTGCTGATCTACGGCATCTACAAGGCCGGCGACCAGACCTGGTTTATTGACGAAGGCGCGGCTGCGGCCCGCGCGGTGGAGGCCATGGGCGGGGAGTTTATCTTCGTGGACGCCCGCATGAGCCCCGAAGAACACATGAACGCCATCGAAAACGCCATCGCGAACAACGCCGACGGCATCCTTGTGTGCATCGTAGACCAACAGCTTTCTCAGGCCACGGTGGACAGACTGGTGGAGGCCGGCATACCTGTTGTGGCGGTGGACGACGCGCTGGAGGATGAACACGGCAACAAGCTGGCTCCGTGGGTGGGCATCGACGCGTATGTTATCGGCTATGCCGTGGGCGAGTGGATGGCGAACTACGCCACGGCCAACGGGCTGGACGCTGACCCGAACTCCGCCGTGTTGCTGCTGACCATGGACACAGTGTCGTCGGTGGTGCCGCGCACCCAGGGGCAGTTCGACGCGTTCACGCGGATGCTGCCGGACTTCCCGCAGGATCGGATCTTCCGCGGAGACTACAACGGGGAGACCGCCGCCGGCTTCGAAGTCGCCAGCACCCTCTTCGTGGCGAACCCTAATGTCACGTCATGGATGATCATGTCCGGCAACGAAGAAGGCGCAATCGGCGCGCTGCGCGCTCTCGAGCAAGCCGGGCTTGATCAAAGCTCCGCGGTTGTTGGCCTGGGCGCGTACCTTGCCAAGGACGAGTGGAACAACGTGGGCGACGAAAGCGCAATGAGGGCGGCCGCGTGGTTCTCCGCGGAAGCCATCGGCACGATCTCGGCGGAAATGCTGATGAACTACATCCTGCACGGCACAGAGATGACCATGGAGACGGCTGTGCCGGCGATCATAGTCACTCCGGCAGACTATAGGGAGATCATGGGCAGTGCCGCTGACTAATACGCGGTAATCTGCGCTATAGCAAACAAATACCCCGCAATGCGGCACCTGCCGTCTTGCGGGGTATTTGTTGTGTATTAGGGCGTGTTTGAAAACCCGCTTTCGGCGAATTTTCGAGCATAATTTTTTGCCGGGCTAGGGCGTGTTTGAAAACCCCATTCCGGCGTATTTTCGGTGCTTTTTCCGCCATACGTCGTCAGT
>WRAA01000155.1 GCA_009780445.1 Defluviitaleaceae bacterium | reverse complement strand
TCCGCCATACGTCGTCAGCGTCAAACTTGCGAACCACTGCGGGTTCGCGGCGTTTGCCACTTCCTAGTCTGACAAAAAAATCACTCGAAAATCCGCCGGAAGCGGGTTTTCAAACACGCCCTAAGCTCACGATAAAAGACTGCCACGCCGATTATTCAGCGTGGCAGCCTTTTTTCGTTCGTACAATTACAATGTGTTGTTGAAGTTGTTGGCCGAACGATAGAAGTTGTTGGCCGTGATGATGACAAGGCCGGTGATCCTGCCGTCCGTTGTTTCTGTGGCCGGCACAAGGTTGAACGGATTGTGTACGGACCATTCCGCCGTAACGCCGCCCACAAGGCCGCCCTCAATGGCGGAAAGGATATCCTCGCCGGTTGTCGCGTTGCCGGCCGTTCTCCGAACAGCCACCGCTCTGCGGGTTGCCGCGCTCATGCTTCTGTCGAAGGAGAACGCCGGCGTGCCTGCTGCCGGGCTTGCAACCGAAGTTCCGCTTACGTCAAAGCCCGGCAGCCCTCCGGACGGCTTTCCACCGGCCTAAAAAATTATGTTGCTTTTTATGCATAAACGTGGTAAAATCTTTAACGTAAGAAAAGCAGTCTACAAAGGTATACCTTTTTGGACAGTACCTGGGCGGGATACTACATAGCAACACGGGCACAGGTATCAAATTATTGTGGGGAGTTGATAGTATGAAGCTTGGTTTTGGAAAGCGCGTGTTGGCTGTTGTCTTGGCGTTCGCGCTTGTTGCGGTTCCCGTTATGGGCAGCAGCCCGGAAGGATACCAAGGCGAAGAAACAGAAGGTTCTTCGGGAGTTTATGCAGCGCCCGATTTGGACGCGCCTCCGGTAACGCCGTATCCGGACGCACCTTCGTTAACACCGGGTCCTGATGAAACTCCGGTAGATCCGGATGCTGATGAACTTCCGGTAGATCCGGATTATGATGAGCCTTTGGCAGATCCGGTACCGGTTGCTCTTGCACTGTCAGGAGTTTACGTAGTGCCTATGGCTGTTGTGACAACAACACCTCCGGCAGTTACACCCGCGGCAATCACACCTTCGGCGTTAGTTGTTCCGGCCGCAATGGCTGCAGGCTCCTCCGTAGGCGGCACAAGCCCGGCTCCGGGAACGGCGGCGTTCTCCTTCGACAGAAGCATGAGCGCGGCAAGCCGCAACGCAGTGGCTGCCCGCAACAACGTCAGCAACTCGACAACCGGCGAAGAGATCCTTTCCGCCATTGAAGCCGGCCTCGTGGGCGGCACCACAGCGGAATGGTCTGTACACAATCCGTTCACCCTTGTTCCGGCCACAGAAACAACCGATGGCAGGATCACTGGCCTTGTCATCATCACGACCAACAACTTCTACCGTTCCGCAATCAACTTCAACATAGTGCTTCCTGCCCTCGGCGGGTATGACGCGGAAGATGCGTACGAAGAATACGAGGACGAAGAATACGAATACGAGGAATACGAATACGAGGAATACGAATACGAAGAATACGAATACGAGGAATACGAGTACGAGTACGAGGACGACCAAGACGAGTAACACGCTCTTTCTCGCAAAGGCTGCCACGCTGATTACCGGCGCGGCAGCCTTTTCCTGTGAACGCAATTTCCTCTTGCATTTACGCGCAAACAGTGCTATAGTATGTTCAATAGCTTTTGTGCAGATAAACTCTTTATGCGTAACGCCTCTGAAGAGTCTTATTCTTTTTAACGGATCAAAGGAGCTTCATGAGCGAGCAAACAACACTTAACCCTGCCCAGCGCGAGGCCGCGGGGCATCTCCACGGGCCTATGCTGGTGCTGGCCGGTGCGGGTTCCGGCAAGACAAAGGTGCTTACGCACCGCATAGCCAACATCATACAGTCCGGCGTCGCGCCGTTTAACATCCTGGCCATCACCTTCACGAACAAGGCCGCCGGCGAAATGCGCGAAAGGGTGAACGCCATCTGTCGCGAAGGCGCAAGCGTATGGGTCAGCACGTTCCATTCCCTGTGCGTGCGTATTCTGCGGCGCGAGATCGAGTGCCTGGGCTACGACAAAACCTTCACAATTCTGGACGCGGACGATTCCCTGCGGCTGATGAAGAAGTGCCTGGCCGAGCTGAACATGGGCGACAAGATGTACCCGCCAAAGTCCATGGCCTCCGCCATAGGCCGGCTGAAGGACCGGCTTCTCACGCCGGAGGCCTACGCGGCAAGCACGCCCGCGTCCGACTTCCGAGGCACAAACATCGCCGAGCTGTACAAGCTCTATTGCCGCAAGCTGCGCCAGAACAATTCGCTGGACTTCGACGACCTGATAATGCTGACGGTGCGCCTGTTCGCGGAGCATCGGGATGTTCTGGAGCGTTACCGCACGCGCTTTGCGTACATAATGGTGGATGAATATCAGGACACAAACGCGGCACAATATGAACTTGTACGCCTTTTGTCGGGCAAGCACAGGAACCTGTGCGTAGTGGGCGACGACGACCAGAGCATCTACGGCTGGCGCGGGGCCGACATCCGCAATATACTGGACTTCGAGAAGGACTTCCCCGGCGCGAAGGTCGTGAAGCTCGAGCAGAACTACCGCTCCACACGCACAATTCTCGAGGCCGCAAACTCCGTGATACGCAACAACACACAGCGCAAGCACAAGCACCTCTGGACAGACTCCGCCGACGGCAGCCTAATCGCCTTCAAGCAGGCAGACAACGACCGGGACGAGGCCATGTTCGTGGCATCCTCCATCGCCGCAAGCGTGAAGGCCGGCGGAAAATTTTCCGACAACGCCATTCTCTACCGCAGCAACTTCCTGTCCCGCGCGGTGGAGGAGGAGCTGGTGAAGGCCGGCATACCGCACAGGATCTTCGGCGGCACCCGCTTCTACGATCGCAAGGAGATCCGCGACGCGCTGGCCTACATGCGCCTCATCAACAACCCGCGCGACGGCGTATCCCTCCTGCGCATACTCAACGTGCCAAGGCGCGGCATCGGCGACGTAACCATACAGAGGCTGGAGGACTACGCCGCCGCCGTGGATCGCCCCCTCTTCGAAATATTCGACGATCTGGACGAGATCGACGTGAAGTCCGCGCGGAAAAAGCTCCGCGAGTTTCGGCAGATGATGCTGGGCTTCCACGCTTCGGCGGCCAACGTCGGCGTGGCCGAGCTGTTGTCAAACGTGCTGGAGCAAAGCGGCTACACCGCGGAGCTTAAGCTGGAGAACTCCGACGAATCTCTGGCGCGTATCGAAAATCTCGATTCACTCGTCGCCAAGGCTCTGGAGTTCGAGGCCGCCGCGCCCGAGCCTACCCTTGCGGCCTTCCTGGAAGAACTGGCCTTGGTGGCCGATATCGACAACTACGACGCGGGCGCGGACGCCGTAACCCTGATGACGATACACTCGTCCAAGGGGCTGGAGTTCGATTCCGTGTACATCATAGGCTGCGAGGACGGGCAGTTCCCCGGATACCGCGCAGTGACAAGCGACAACCTACACGATCTGGAGGAAGAACGCCGCCTGGCCTATGTGGCCATAACACGCGCACGCCGCCGCCTTACGCTTTCCGCAGCCTTCCGCCGCTGGCTGCGCGGCAACGATGTCTACAGCCGCATCAGCCGCTTCATAAAAGAAATTTCAGACGAATATTTGGAGACTGTCAAAATGGAAAATCCGAAGATGCACAGCCCATCGGGCGAACATAACACGTCAAAAGCCGACGACGGCAAGTCCGGCGAAAGAACCGGGATATCCCGCTATGCCGAGATCAACAAGGTGCGCAACTCCATCGACATCAGCTTCGGCGGCAAGAACTATACACAGCCCGCACGCCGCGCGCCCGAGGCCGACGAAGCCGCTTCGCCGCAGTTCAAACCCGGCGACCGCGTGCGCCTCATGAAGTACGGCGCGGGCACCGTGCTGGATATCCGCGACGCCGGCGCGGACACCGAACTCACCGTGGAGTTTGAATCGGCCGGCAGGAAGAAGATCCTGGCCAACCTCTCCAAGCTCAAGAAGATCGAGGAATAGCCACATAACAAAACCTTCCGCAGCCGGAAGGTTTTGTTGTATGCGCCGTATACTACACTGTCGCGTAAGGATCCCACCCGTTGTCGATCAGCTTCCGGTAGATTGGGCGGCGGCGGAAGAACAGCTCGCCTATCAGGAGCGATTCCGCAAGCGCGCGCAGAAGGTGCCTTCTCTGCCACGAACTGCCGTCGTCCGCAGAGCGCAGAATCTCCGCAACATCGTGATTTTCAGCCGCGGCGCGGGTCAGAATGCTGTCGATCATCTGGTGCATACGCTCTCTGTACAGGTTGCCCTCAAAGACGGGGCTTCCCGCGAACTCCTGCTCGTTGATGACCAGCATCACATGCGGCAGGATCACCGCGGAGATGTCGCCCATGATGTGGTGCGCGAAGTCCACTTCATACTCCTTCTTGGCGTGGCGTTCATGCTCTGTGCTGTCTGACCACGCGGGCCGATCCTGCTCCGTGCGCCATCCGCTTTCCGGCGGCTGTGCGGGCGGCGGCATGGGTACCGGCGCGTAGGGAATCGGCGGCGGCTCTGTCGAAGCGGCCTCCGCCTGCTCCGCCACTTGCGGGATGGGCGTGTGGCGCAGCTCTGTGTCCGCGGCTTCCGAAGGCCGCGCCGGAGCCGCCGTCCCTCGCGTATCAAACGCCGACGGGTTCTGCAGGGATGCCGCATAACCCTTGTACTGCGGCCAGCCCTTGCCGATGCCGGGATGTAAACCATCCGGCCGCGGCGCGGCGTTCTGCGCCCTCACACCCTGTGCCTCCCTCGTCTTGCAAAACTCCATAAACTCCGTCAACAGCCTCTCCATGCCCGAAGGTTGCGGGTCTGCGGGCTTCGAGTTATAATAGTGCATGAACAATCCTCCCAATAACCTATCAATAACTACAATATATGCCGCTGCAAAGTTTTCGCCAATTCTTTGTGAAAGTTTGGTGATGTATGAGAATTTCCGACACTGTGGGCTACTTGCTGAACTTCGCCTTCCCGCCGCGCTGTATATCCTGCGCAGAAGTCCTTGCCATAGACTATGCCCCGCCGCTCTGCTCCGACTGCACCGGCGGCCTGTGTTATGCCGGCAGCGCAGACGTCCGCGACTACTCCCTCTACGCCTACAACTCCGTCACGCGGCGCATCATACACGCCTGCAAGTACGGCGG
>WRAA01000154.1 GCA_009780445.1 Defluviitaleaceae bacterium | reverse complement strand
TCCGCCATACGTCGTCAGTGTCAAACTTGCGAACCACAAGGGTTCGCGGCGTTTGCCACTTCCTAGTCTAGCGAAAAAATCACTCGAAAATCCGCCGGAAGCGGGTTTTCAAACACGCCCTAGATGTACTATCTGCGGGACACCTTCGGCGGGGCAACGTGTACGGCCCTGCCGAAGAAGTTTTCGACGGCTTCGCCTATGCCCTCGCTAAAGCTTGGGTGCGGGTGAATTATGGACGAGAGCTGCGAAGCGGTCTGCTTGGATTCTATGGCGGAGGTCAGCTCGCCGATCATGTCGCTTGCGCGGCCGCACATCAGCTGCGCCCCCAGCAGCACTTCGGTTTCCGTGTCGAAAACCAGCTTCACAAAACCTCTGTCGTGGCCTGTCAACAGGCTCTTTCCGTGACCCGACATGATGTACTTGCTGGTTCTTGCCGATATGCCCAGCTTCTTTGCCGCGTCGGATGTAAGGCCAACCGTGGCTATCTCCGGATCTGTGTAGATGCAGTTAGGTATGAGCGAAAGATCCATCTCAGGCTCCTTGCCTGCCATCATACACACGGCGTTTGTGGCCTGCGCGTGCGCAACGTGCGCAAGTTGGGGCGTGCCGCTTACGCAATCGCCCACGGCGTATATTCCGTCTATGCTGGTGCGGAACCGGTCGTCAACCACGATTCCCCCGTCTACTTTCAGCTCTTGGCCGTCGATCATTACACAGCCGAGATGGGGCTTGCGGCCCACGGCAATAAGAACGTTTTCGCACTCGACGCTCTCGTCGCCGTTCTTGCCTGAAAAGTTAACGGTAAGCCCGCCGTCCGACTTAACGATCTCCCGCACCGTTGCGCTCGTGTATACCGCCGCGCCGCGTTTTTTCAGCATCATCGAGATCGACTGCCCGATCTCTGAATCCAGCAGGGGCAGGAGGCGATCCATCGCCTGCAGAACCGTAACAGGCACACCAAGGTTGGCGTAAACAGACGCCATCTCCACGCCTATAACACCGCCGCCGATTATGGCCAGGCCGGATATGTCCTTAGGCGGCCCGTCCAGCAGGGTGTCGCTGGTTATAACGCCGGGAAGCCTTACGCCGGGTATCGGCGGGATCATCGGCGCAGCTCCCACGGCCAGCAGGATGCGCTCCCCGTCAATAAACGTAACCTCTTCGGAGCTGACGCGCACCCTGCCGGGAGCCACAACACAGCCAAACCCTTCGAATACGTCCACACTGTTCGCGCTAAGCAAGGCGGCCACGCCGTCGCGCAGCTTGTGTACGATCTCATCCTTGCGGGCGTGTATCTTTGCCAGGTCATACGAAACATCCTTGGCGATAATGCCGACTTCCTCGCCGTGGATTGCCTCGCGGTATATGTTGGACACATGGAGCATGAACTTTGTCGGTATGCAGCCGCGGTTCAAGCATGTCCCGCCCAAGCCGTCGGAGTCTACAAGAGCCACCTTGAACCCTTCCTGCGCACCGCGTATGGCGGCCACGTAACCTCCGGGGCCGCCACCGATAACGATAAGATCATAACGTGCAAACAACCTGGTTGCCTCCTTATTTATAGCGCACACGCGGGTTTCGGGCGGCCTCTACTTCGTCCGGCCGGCCTATCACCGTGTTGCGCGGGAAGAGCTTGGCGGCTTCCGGGTTTGCCATGGCTTCGTCGTACAGGCGGATATAGATGTCGGCTACGTTGTCGAGAGTTTCCTTGCCTTCTGTCTCTGTCGGCTCGACCATAAGGGCTTCCTTGACAATAAGCGGGAAGTACATGGTCGGCGCCATCATCCCGTTATCCAGGAAGGACTTCGCCATGTCTATGGCGGCCACGCCGTGTTCCTTGGCCTCGCGCTCCATGCTTATTACAAACTCGTGCATACACAGACCCCGGTTAAATATCCGGAAGCGTTCAGACAGGCGGTGTTTCAGATAGTTTGCGTTAAGCACGGCGTGCTGGGACATCCTCGGCAGGCCGTCTTTTCCGTATGCCATTATGAAGGCCAGCGCGCGCAGCACCGTCAGCGCGTTGCCGTAAAACGCCAAGAGGTTGCCGAAACTCTGCGGGCTTGCTTCAAATCTGTATGTTTCGCCGGCCTTGTTGATCTGCGGGCCGGGCAGATACTTGATGAGGAAGTCCTTGCAGCCTACGGCTCCGCTGCCGGGGCCGCCGCCGCCGTGAGGGGTTGAGAACGTCTTGTGCAGGTTCAGGTGTATGCAGTCGAAACCCATGTCCCCGGGGCGCATAACGCCGGCGATAGCGTTTAGGTTCGCGCCGTCGTAGTAGCACAGGCCGCCGGCTTCGTGTACGATCTTGGTGATCTCGAGAATGTTGCTCTCGAAGATGCCCAGAGTATTGGGGTTCGTAAGCATGATGCCGGCTGTGTCGGGGCCTACGACCGCGCGCAGCTTCTCCATGTCGATACAGCCGTCGCCGCCCGATGGCAGCTTCACCACGCTCATGCCGCACATAGACGCGGTGGCGGGGTTCGTGCCGTGAGCCGAGTCCGGCACTATGACCTTTGTGCGCGCGGTGTCGCCGCGCTCTTCGTGATACTTCTTAAACAGCAGCAGCCCGGCGAACTCCCCGTGGGCGCCGGCGGCCGGCTGCAGGGTCATTTTGTCCATGCCGGTTATCTGCGCCAGATAGGTGTCCGCCAGGTACAGCGCTTCCAACATGCCCTGCACGCTGTCAACGGGCTGCAAGGGGTGCAGGCCGGTAAAACCCGGGAGGGACGACACCTTCTCGTTGATTTTCGGATTGTACTTCATTGTGCAGCTGCCGAGGGGGTAGAACCCGTCGTTTATGCCGAACGTGCGGGATTCCAGCGCGGAATAATGCCGGCTGACATCCGTTTCGGCAAGCTCCGGAAGCCCCGGCGGGGTCTCGCGCTCCAGGCCGGACGGAAGGTCCAGCATGGGAACGTCACATTCCGACAGATACTTGCCGCTCCTGCCCTGTATGCTTTTTTCGAATAACAGCTTCATTAAGCCGACACCTCCCTGCAAAGCGATACCAGTCTGTCCATGTCCTTCCTGCTGTTCATCTCCGTGGCGCACCACAACACGCCGCCGCCTTCAAGCGGCAGACCGCCCAGGATGCCGTTCCTGCCCAGATGCAACATAAGCTTTGCGGCGTCCACAGGGCATTCCGTGACAAACTCGTGGAAGAACTCCGCGTCGTAGCGCAGGCCAAAACCCGGGATCTTCCCAAGCTGCTCCGACAGATAATGCGCCTTGCTATAGCTCTGCTTCGCGGCCTCCTGCATCCCGCCCGGCCCCAAACACGCCATGTATACCGATGCGGTCATGGCCATCAAGGCTTGGTTCGAGCAGATGTTGCTGCTTGCGGTTTCGCGGCGTATGTGCTGTTCGCGCGCCTGCAAGGTCAGCACGAATGCCCTCCTGCCCTGCGCGTCCGTGGTCTCGCCGGCTATGCGCCCGGGTATGCGGCGCGAAAGATCGGCCTTGGCGGCGATAAAACCTACATACGGCCCGCCGAAGGACAGCGGTATGCCCAGCGGCTGGCCTTCGCCAACCACGATGTCGGCTCCGCACTCGCCCGGGGCGCTAAGCACCGACGCGGCGATGGGGTTAACGCTTACTATAAGCTTCGCGCCCCTGCCGTGAACAAGCTCCGCAATAGCCCGAACGTCCTCGAACAGGCCGAAGAAGTTAGGCTGCTGGATCGTCACAGAGGCCGTGTCGTCGGTTATCTTCTGCGCCAGCGCGTCCATGTCTGTCAGGCCGCCCGTTGTCGGCACAAGATCCACAGCGGCGTCACTCGCCCAGCTGTACGTCTTGATGGTGTCGATAACACGCGGGTTTACGCTCTGCGAAACCAGTGCGGACTTACGCTTCTTGTCCTTGCACATAGCCACGGCCTCCGCCGCAGCCGAAGCCGCGTCGTACATCGAAGCGTTCGAGATATCCATTCCCGTAAGCTCGCAGATCATGGTCTGAAACTCAAATATGGATTGCAGCGTACCCTGCGAAACTTCGGCCTGATACGGGGTGTAGCCTGTTTTAAACCGCTCCTTGTTCACCATTTCCGGCACTATGGCGGGGATGTAGTGCTTGTAAGCCCCCGCTCCGCGAAATATCACGGGATACACCGTGTTCTTGGCCGCCATTTCCTCAAAGCTTTCCAGTATCGCCTGCTCGCCCGCTCCGCCCGGTATATCCGGCCCGCCGCGCAGTATCAGCGATTCCGGCAGGTCTCTGTGCAGCTCGTTAAGAGAGCTTAGCCCCAAGGCCGCCAGCATCTCCCGCTGCTGAGACTCTGTGTTCAGCAGATAACCCATGCTAGACCTCCTTGCAGAAGGCCTCGTACTCCGAGGCGGACATAAGCTCGTCTGTTGCCGTAATGTCTTCGATCTCCGCGATCCACGCGCCGTAAGGGTCGCTGTTGATGGTCTCCGGGGAGTCTTGCAGATCTTCGTTCACGGCCTTGACGGTTCCCGTAACCGGGGAGTACACATCGGAAACGGCCTTCACGCTCTCCACGTCGCAAAATCTTTCGCCCACCTCTACGGTCTCGCCAACCTCCGGCAGGTTTACAAACACAAGCGCGCCCAGCTGGGACTGCGCAAAGTCGCTGATGCCCACAAGGGCGGAGCCTGATTCGGTGTACTGCACCCATTCGTGATCCTTGCTGTACTTGAGGTTTTCCGGAAAGTTCATATCTATGTCCTCCTTATATAATATGGTTGATGTTACGGTCATTACATAACGTGAGTTCGATGAACAAAAACCGTTCATCGAACTTTGATTATATCCGCACAATTTGCGGAAAGACCACCGCAAATTCTGCGGATAACCTGAAAAATGCTTCGCATTTTCAGCCGCTTACGCGGCTGGTTCGCCTTCGTCGAACTCAGGTTACATAGGTGCACTGTAAAACGGCATGGGTACGACTTCCGCCTCCACCCTTCTTCCGCGAATATCTACGGTCAAGGCTGTTCCCGCCGCGCTAAAGCCTTTTTCCACAATCGCCATTGCATACGCGCCCTTCATGTACGGCAGATGGGTGCCGGAGGTCACTGCGCCGATCCGGCGTTCTCCGGCGTACACCTCGTTGCCGTCGCGGGCGATTCCCCGCCCGGTGATCCGCAGCCCCACGCGGGCTAGGCTTGGCTCTCCCTTGGCGGTTAGTGCCGCCTTGCCGATGAAGTCGGGTTTGGACATCTTCACCGCAAACTCAAGGCCGGCCTCCGGCGGGCTGATGTGTTCGTCGATCTCGTGGCCGTACAGCGGCATTGAAGCTTCCAAGCGCAGGGTGTCGCGCGCGCCGAGAGCGCACGGCACCAGACCATACTCCG
>WRAA01000153.1 GCA_009780445.1 Defluviitaleaceae bacterium | reverse complement strand
TCCGGCGTATTTTCGGTGCTTTTTCCGCCATACGTCGTCAGTGTCAAACTTGCGAACCACAAGGGTTCGCGGCGTTTGCCACTTCCTAGTCTAGCGAAAAAATCACTCGAAAATCCGCCGGAATGGGGTTTTCAAACACGCCCTAGGTATAAATACGCCGATATCATACAATACTTATCTGTAGAGGTGTGTGTATGATGGATGACCGGCTGACGGAAAACGACGCGCTGAAGTATGAGATCGCCGAAGAACTGGGGCTCCTGGACAAGGTGAAGAACCTTGGCTGGAAGAGCCTCACCGCACGCGAAAGCGGCAGAATCGGCGGAATTATGACCAAGCGTAAGAAGCAAGCGAAATAGGTTTAATCAGATGAAGGGGCGGGGAAATTTGCTGTGGCAGGTTTCCCCGCAATCTTGGTGAATAACACATGGGCGATTACATATTACACGCAAGCGCGGCGGGGGCTAAACTCCGCGCGTTTTTTGCTTCGTCAACCGAAACGGTGGGCGAGGCCGCGCGTATACACGGGACAAGCCCGCTGGTGTCGGCGGCTCTTGGCCGTCTGCTTACCGCCGGCGCGATAATGGGCTACATGCAGAAGAACGAAGATGATCTGGTAACGCTGATAATCCGCGGCGACGGGCTGATCGGCGGCCTTGTGGTTTCCGCCGGCAAGGACGCGGGCGTGAAGGGTTATGCCTATAACAGCACGGCGGAGGTTCCGCTTAACGCGGCGGGCAAGCTGCACGTGGGCAGGGGGCTGGGCTTCGGCACGCTTAGCGTCATCAAGGATATCGGCCTCAAAACGCCTGTGACCGGGCAGACGGAGCTTGTGACGGGCGAGATCGCCGAAGATCTGACGCACTACTTCGCCCATTCGGAGCAAGTGCCCACGGCCGTCGCGCTTGGCGTGCTGATAGAGCGCGACCTTTCGGTGAAGCAGGCCGGCGGGTTTATCGTACAGCTGATGCCGGGCGCGCCGGAGGATCTTGCGGAGCGGATAGAACAGCGGCTGGCCGTGCTGCCGCCCGTGACCATGCTGATGGAACAGGGCAACAGCCCCGAGGACATCATGCGGCTGGTGCTTGAAGGGCTGGAGCCTTCGGAGATAGAGCGGCACCCCGTGCGCTACCACTGCAACTGCTCCCGCGGGCGGGTGCTTCGCGCTCTGGCCGGCGTCGGGCGCGAAGAGCTGGCCGCAATGCTGGAAGAGGACGGCGGGGCGAACCTGCACTGCCACTTCTGCGCAAAGGACTACGCCTTCGGCCGTGCCTACATCGAGGAATTGTTAAGAACTCATTCTCCGTAATTCGGCTTCGGATTGGCGCGGATTGGCGTTGCCACGGCTTTTGGACGGCGACGACGCGTACCCGTGCGGTACGCCGGGAACCGCCCAAAAGCTGTGGCAGCGTCAAGCCGTGTCAAGCCGATGTCGAATTATGGAGAATGAGTTCTCTATCAGACAACGTAAGCCGAAACTTGTATCGGTATATACTGTAGAGTGCTTGGTGTCGCGGAGGTAGTGGCGTGGGCGGTAGGGTAACAATTGTTTCGCGTGATTGCAAGGCACAGCTTGTGGATCTTTACTACGGAGATGTGCGGGAGTTTGTGGTGCGTCAGGGCGAGTGCGGCGGGCAGTTCTTCCTTACGCTTAGGCGCGAGGGGCTTAACGCTTACGCGCTTGCGGAATTGTTCGAGGATATTGTGCTGGGCGGCAACGACGCTCTGGCGAACTCACCCAAGCTCTACGAGACCATACGCGGCCTGGTGTTCGCGCCGAACCGCGAGCGGACAGCCCGCGGCATCGAAGAATATTTCAGGCACAACAGCCGCATGTGCGTGGAAGGTTATCTCAACTTCCGCCTGCCCCACGCGGCCGGTTTGGTAAACAACGCGCTGTACTCTCTGGCGCGGGCATGTAGACGTACCCAAGGAGAAACCTATGATAATTAACAAGGCGGAGCTGACGCACGTGGCCGTAAAGCCGGAGGGCTTCCCAACCGACGGCTTGGCCGAGGCCGCGTTTGTCGGCAAGTCCAACGTGGGCAAGTCGTCCCTGATAAACTGTATGCTGGGGCGGCGCGCCCTTGCAAGGACAAGCCAAACACCCGGCAAGACCCGTACCATCAACTTCTACGGCGTGGAGGACAGCCTGGTCTTTGTAGATCTGCCGGGCTACGGCTATGCCAAGATATCGAAGGAGATATCGGCCGGCTGGGGCGCGATGATCGAAGGATACCTGCGCAAGCGCGGGGAGCTGAAGGTTATCGTGATGCTGGTGGACATCCGGCACGAGCCGGGCGCGAATGATGTGCAGATGTTCGACTGGCTGCGCCACTACAACCACACCATGGTCGTAACGGCCACCAAGGCCGACAAGATCAGCCGCGGGCAGGTCGCCAAGCACTGCTCTGTCATACGCAAGGGACTGGGCATGGCGGCGGATGACGTTCTTTTACCGTTCTCGAGCCAGACCAAGGCCGGGCGCGACGAGCTTTGGGCGAAGCTCTTCGAGCTGACCGGCGCGGTGTTTCCTTCAAAGGATAAGGATGTGGGCAAATGAACGTATACGAAGATGGCGGCAAGGTGATCCTTACGGGTTACGACAGCTTTGACGCGGGGAATACGCTGGAGTCCGGGCAGTGCTTCCGCTTTGCGAAGCTGGGCGAGACGCGTTACAGCATCGTCGCCCACGGCAAGGTTCTGAATATCGAGCAGACCTGTACCGGCGAGACGCGGCTCTGGCCGTGTACGCCGGAAGAGTTCGAGCGTATCTGGCGCACCTACTTCGACCTGGACTGCGACTATGCCGGGGTGAAGGCGGCCTTGAGCGAGGGCGACCCCATAATGGCCGAAGCCGTGAAGTTCGCCCCGGGCATACGCCTGATGAATCAGGACGTGTGGGAATGCCTGATCTCCTTCATAATTTCGGCCAACAACCGCATACCCATGATCATGCAGGTTGTGCGCAACATCAGCCACCGCTTCGGCACAGACATAGACGGCGAACGCTGCTTCCCCACGCGCGAACAGCTGATGGCCGCCACGACGGAGGACTTCGGCGCCTGCCGCGCGGGCTTTCGCGCAAAGTACATATACGACGCTGTGCAGAAGATTGGCACGGGCATGGTGGATCTTGACGGCTTCGGCGCGAAGTCAACCGACGAGGTAAAGCGCGAGCTTATGAGCATCAAGGGTGTGGGCGTGAAGGTTGCGGACTGCGTGTTGCTGCTCTCGTGCCGCCGCCGCGAGATCTTCCCCATAGACGTGTGGATACGGCGCGTGGTGCAGGAGCTGTACTTCGGCGGCAGGGAGATTCCGCTGAACAGCCTGCAGGACTTCGCACGCGAAAAATGGGGCGCGCACGCGGGTTACGCCAACCAGTTCCTCTTCCACTATGCCCGCCTGCACAAGATCGGCACTAAATAGAAATATTTCGAAGGGGTGTTGCATGAGCTTTATGGTGTGGATGGTACTTCTCTCGATAGTGTTTATGTACCCTCAGATAGTGGCATCGCGGGCCGCCGGCAAGTGGCCGGGGCTTGTTCTGCCCGGCGTGTACATTGTTCTGTCTCTGATAGCGGCGTCTCTGACAATGACCGGCCTTACGGCGGCATCCGCGATTGTGGGAGACAGTCCGGTTACGCAGCTTGTCATAAACCTTGAGACGGAGGAAGGCGAGGGTTATGCCGTGTTCCAGATTGTCGGCGGCATGGCGACGGCGCATGTTGTGCTTCGCGGTGAGGACAACTTAACGACAACACAGACGATGACCTCCCTTGGCCTGTCCGAAGCGGAGCCTGACATCAGTGTGCTGGCGGAGATGTTCGGGCTGGACGCGGAAATGTTTGCGGGCGAACTTATTGTGCAGTCCGTGGGGCCGGAAGCGCTGGACACGGCGCGCCGCTCACTGCCCTGGATGGTATTCCTGTTAATTAATGTGCCGACCGTGACCTACCTTGGTATCTACTTCTTTGTGCGGTCGCGCAGGCCGAAGGCGGCCGGCCTTGACCTTGGTGCTGAAAGGCTTGACGATGAAGATATTCAGAGATCCGATACATAACGTCATAGATCTGGACATGGGCGACGACGCGGTGAACGAGCTGATCCTGCGCCTTATCGACACGCGCGAGTTTCAGCGGCTCCGGTGGATACGCCAGCTGGGTTTTGCCTATGTGGCCTATCCCGGGGCGACGCATACGCGCTTTGAACATTCGCTGGGCGCGGCCTTTGTGGCGAAGAAGCTTGTGGACAAGGTGCTGGCGCAGGAGGGCAGGCTGGCCGCGCTGTATGATGACGCGCACAGCAGGCAGCTGCTTGCGCGGTTCTTTGCGCGTCTGCGCGGGGAGCGTAACACCGCGGTGATAGCGGCCTTGCTGCACGATATCGGCCACGGGCCGTTTTCCCATGTGTTTGAGGAGATAAGCCGCGGCAGGCCGCATGAGGTCTGGACGAAGGCCATAATTCTGGGCGACAGCGGCGTCAGGCGCGTGCTGGAAGAGTATGACACGCGGCTGCCCCGTGCCATCACCGACATTCTGGGCGGCGCGGGTGATTCGCCGGCGGCCGGGATTATCGCCGGGCAGATGGATGTTGACAAGATCGACTATCTGTTGAGAGACTCGTACATGACGGGAGCGGGTTACGGCCGGTTTGATGTGGAGTGGCTGTTTAATGTGGTGACGGCGGGTTTACACGGCGGGCGGGCGCAGATGGGGCTGGATCTGGGCAAGGGGCTTAGCGTGGCCGAGGACTTCGTAATGGCGCGGATATACATGTACCGTAACATCTACCGCCACAAGACCGGCTTGGCCGCGGCAAGGATGCTGGGCATCATCGCCGAGAGAACCCGCGAGCTTGCGCGTGAAGGCGTGTGCGGGCTGTTTGCCGATGCCCGCCTGGGGCGGATAATGCTGGACACCCAAGCACCGGCGGAGCAACTTCTGCACGACTACACCGCCGTGTCGGACATCGACCTGCTGGCGTGGCTGAAACATCTGCACAACGCGGAGGATGCCGTGCTGAGGCAGATGTCCCGCGGGATTCTCGAACGCCGCCTGGAAAAGGATTACGGCCCGGGCGAATACTGCCTGTCCGGCTCCGCCTACCGCGACAACAGCGGCAGCATCCTGCTGTTCGACAAGCGCGGCGTCGGCTTCACGCTGGACGAGATATCAAAAAACATCCCCACGCCAGGGCGCGAGGATGTTTGGGATTAGATTTACACTTGACTAGGGCGTGTTTGAAAACCCGCTTTCGGCGAATTTTCGAGCATAATTTTTTGCCGGGCTAGGGCGTGTTTGAAAATAGGCACTTTGCACAATCTCCAGATTATGGTATAATGCGACAAAAC
>WRAA01000152.1 GCA_009780445.1 Defluviitaleaceae bacterium | reverse complement strand
TCCGCCGTGCGTCGTCAGCTCCTCCTAGCGAACCACAAGGGTTCGCGTCGTCGTCGCTTCCTAGCCCGGCAAAAAATTATGCTCGAAAATTCGCCGAAAGCGGGTTTTCAAACACGCCCTAGGGTACGGCCGCCTCGTAGCCATAAACGGCACAGGACAACACCGAGCCGTCAAGCGTGTACAGCCTCCCACAGCCGCACGCGCGCGCACCGGCATGTACAACGCCCGCGCCCGCCCCGCCAACAACACGGATTCCCAAAAACAGCATAATCACCGCCAAGATTTGAAACAGTACGTTATACATCATCGCCATATCGCGCCCCATTCATACCAATTAACTAAATAGTAACATATCGCAACGAATTTTGTCAATATTCGTAACATATTTAATTTTGATGTAACACTGTGCACGTGAATATTTGGCGCAGATATTGGCGAACATTCTACAGAGGTGGTATGTTTGAGCAACGGCCTAAACTTGACCAGGACGCTTAACGGTGAACCCGTCACGCAGGAGCAGATGAGGTCGCAGGTTTTGCGGAGCCGCGCGTTTGACGAGATCCTGCACTCTGTCAACGAACGTGCGGGGCTGACCGGATCTGACGAGGCATAACGATAGCAAGTTGAATCTTTCTACGACATATGCTACAATTATAACAATTCAAGGGGCGGCGCATTGGAACCTACTAAGACAGCGGCAATCTACATCCGCGTTTCCACCGAAGCACAGCGCGATGAAGGTTATTCCATCGACGCCCAGCAGGAGATGCTGATCGCCCATTGCGTTTCAAAGGGCATAAGGAATTATGCCTGCTACATAGACGGCGGCTTCACGGGCAGCAACATCGAGCGGCCGCAGATGCAGCGGCTTATCAGCGACATCAGGCAGGGCAAGATCTCCCACGTAGTGGTGTACAAGCTGGACAGGCTTTCGCGCAGCCAGAAGGACACGCTGTACCTTATCGAGGACGTGTTCAACCCGCACGGCGTAGACTTTATCTCGATGAACGAGAGCATGGACACCTCCACCCCCCTTGGACGGCTGATGCTGGGCATTCTGTCTGCGTTTGCGCAGCTGGAGCGCGAGAACATCCGCGAGCGCACACGTTTGGGTATGCGGGAGCGCGTGAAGTCCGGCAAGTGGATGGGCGGCGGGCGCACGCCCTTCGGTTATGACTACGACGAGGCGGCGGGCTGCCTTGTGCCGAACAAGGACGCGGAGCGGGTTCGCAAGGTGTACGAGCTGTACCTGCAAGGCCATTCGACAGCGTACATCGCCCAAGCCCTGGGGCTCAAGTACGACAAGCTGGCCTACCAGATCCTCACGCGCAAGTCCAACGCGGGCTACATTCAGTATAACGGCGAGGAATACCGCGGCAACCACGAGCCGATAATCAGCCCGGAAACTTACGAAGCCGCCATGCGCTACATGCGCGAACGCTCTGTAAAGAGGGTCTCCCAGTCCGGCTACCTCTTCACCGGCCTGCTGGTCTGCGGCAAGTGCGGCGCGAAGATGCGCTACCAGAAGTGGGGCAAGCGGGGCTGCAAGCTTGTCTGCTATTCGCAGGACAGGAGCAAGCCCCACCTGACCAAGGACGCAAACTGCGACAACCGCAAGATATGGGCGGGCGAGGTCGAAGAGCTTGTCGTGGGCGACATTCTCGAGCTTTCGCTGGCACACGGCAAGGCCGCGCAGACGAAGATCTCCAACAAAAGCCTTCTGGAGCTTCTGCACGCAAACTACAGTACCGCCGCGCAAAAGCTGCGCCGCCTGTACAACCTCTACGCCGAAAACGGAGACGACATCCTGCTGGCCGCCATCAACGACATCAAGAGGGAGCAAAAAAACATCCTGACCCGCATCGAGGACGAGACGCAGAAGAACAGCCGTGCCGAAAGCTTCGCCGGCCTGCGCAAGGCTCTGTCGACCCTGCCGGAGACCTGGCCGCACATGACGGCCAAGGAGAAGAAGCTGCTGATCAACGACTGCATCAGCAAGATCACCATTACGGACGGGCATGTGTCCGTAGATTATAAATTCGATATTGTAAAGGGAGACGCTGTGCAATGATCCTCATTACCGCGCTGTCGCTGCTGGCGTGCATAGCGCACGGCATAATGCTCTACACGCCGTTTAACGACTATCTCTACACATCCGCCGTAAAGCTTGTCCTCTTTGCGGCCTGCCCCGTGGTCTACCTAAGAGCCTGTTCAGCATCTTTTCCCCATCGTCTTTGCGGTCGATTTTCCGCCATTCGTCGTCACCTCCTCCTAACGTACCCTGCGGGTACGCGTCATCGTCGGTTCCTAAACTGGCGAAAAATCGCCTCGCAAATTCAATGGGAAAAAGATACTGAACAGGCTCTGGCTGTTTCGAAGGACGGCACGCTACGGGATATGTTCTTCCGCGAATTCAACACAAAGGCCGTTATGTATTCAGCCGCATTTGGCGTGGCCGTCGCGGCCGCCATGTTTGCCGGCTTCCTGATAGTGCGCCCATGGCTGGATCCGCCGATGATTGTCGGCGCGATGTCAAACGTGGGCATAACGCCCGGCAACTACGCCGTCGTGGCCGGCTACTACATATTCGTAAACGTCGCGCTGGAGGAACTGTTCTTCCGCGGCTTCATCTTCCTCACGCTCTACAGAATGGGGCATGTCCTCTACGCGCACATATACTCGAGCCTGCTCTTCGCGGTCTACCACGTTGCCATCATGAGGTACGGCGTAACGCCGGAACTCCTGATCCTAAGCACCATTGGCCTGGTCGCGGTCGGCCTTCTGTTCAACGAGATCACACGAAGGTGCGGCAGTTTAGCCGGAAGCTGGATCGTACACCTGTGCGCAAGCCTGTCCATCAGCATCATCGGGTTCCACCTTATACTCAATTACGCCTAGTGACGCTCATGCCAATGATTATCGGTGAGATACGGCGGTACCTTCGCGACAACAACTCCATACGTGTTTCGCGCTCTCTGCGCGACACGGCCTACAAGGCCTTGCAGGTAAAGGAGCGGCTGACGAACGCCAACAGCAAGGAACCCACCATCGAGGAGATCTCCAAGGAGCTGGACATCCCCAAGGAACTCATCCTCTTCGCTCTGGACGCGATACAAGACCCGATCTCCCTGTTCGAACCGATCTACCACGACGGCAGCGAAGCCATCTTCGTAATGGATCAGCTAAGCGACGAAAAAAACACCGACGTAAGCTGGCTGGAGAATCTCTCTCTCTCCGAAGCCCTAAAACGCCTTAACGAGCGCGAGAAGCACATACTGAACCTGCGCTTCTTCGAAGGCAAGACGCAGATGGAAGTCGCCGACGAAATAGGCATTTCCCAGGCACAGGTGTCACGGCTGGAGAAATCGGCGTTGAAGAACATGAAGAAGTATATATCGTAGCACAAAAAATCCGGGGAGCGCGAGGTTCCCCGGATTTTCTATACAGTTATCACCCACCACCCACGGGCGGGAAGAGCGATACAACGTCGTTTTCGGCGAGGGCGGTATCAACGGGCGAGTTCTTGCCGTTGATCAGATAGATGGAGACGGCGGACGGTTCTATGCCCAGGCGTTCCATCACGGTTCTGCCGTCGATTCCGTCGTGCCAGTTAATGTGCATGGTCTTGCCGCGGTTTTCGCGCAAGCTTGCGAACAGCTTAACCTCCATGCTATTGCGCGGTGGCCGCAGCTTCGGATGCCGCCGCGCAGCCAAGGCCAAGGCGTTCAAGCGTAGCCTCCGTTGGGAAGGCGTTCTCCCAGCCTCTGATCTTGTAGTACTCCGGAAGCATTTCGGGAAGCCTGCTCAGGCCGCCCTTTGCGGGGCCGCCGGGGATGGGTTCGGTTGTGAGACGCTTGGGAAGGCTGTCGTCCTCCGGCTTCATGCCCGCACGCTGGTTGAAGAGACGCTCGAGGTTGTAGATCCTCTCTCCGGCTTCCAGCACGCTGTTTACGTCATGCTCACTGCCTGTTGCGGCGTTTAGCATGTCGGCATAAACATCCGCGCCGAGGGCGAAGGATGTAAAGAGGCACAGACCCGCCGAGTCGATAACGGACGTAAGGTTCTGGAAGATGATGGACCACTGCGCCTTGTTCTCGATGCTGGCCATGTCGAGCTTTTCGGGTATGCCGGCTATTTCCGGGGCAATGGTGTAGCCGCGCACGTGGCAGCCGCCGCGGTTGCTTGTGGCGTATGTAACGCCGATTCCTTGGATGGCGCGAGCGTCATAGGCCGGAAGGTCCAGCTTCTTCGAGCTCATGGAGTATTCAGGCACGCCGTAGTGTTCGCACAGGCGGTAGGAGCCTTGCGCCATAAGCTTGCCCAGCGTTGTCTCGCCCCTGCCCATTCTCTCTGTCCACTTGACGATAGCGTCGCTGCTGCCCCAGGTAAGCGGCACGCCTTCGCAGTCCTCGTCCTTGATGTATCCGCGCTGGTAAAGTTCCATCGCGGCGGCTACGGTACAGCCGGCGGATATTGTGTCGATTCCTGTCTCGTTGCAGATGAAGTTTGCGCGGTTGATCGCGTCCATGTCGCTTACGCCGCATGTCGCGCCGTAGCTCCAGAGGGTCTCGTACTCCGCGCCGGCTCTGTTCTTGCCATCGATATTGACGATACGCGCACAGCCGATGGGGCATCTGTGGCAGTAGCCGTTCTTGACGAGAACCGTGTCGGCCATGGTTTCGCCCGAAGTGGCTTCCGCGCCGTCAAATTCGGATTCTTGCCAGTTCCTTGTCGGCAGTGCGCCCACGGAATTGAGAATGTTCACGAGCAAGCCCGTGCCGTACTTGGGCAGACCTTGGCCGGCCACGCCGTTCTCCTTTATCAGCTTGTTAGCCTTGGAAACAACTTCCTTGAGCTTTGCCGCGTCGGCCGGCTCGATAGATGTGCGGGATGCCGCGCAGCATATGGCCTTGAGGTTCTTGGAGCCGAGAACCGCGCCAACGCCGGAACGCCCTGCGGCACGCTCCGTATCGTTCATGATTGCGGCAAGGAGCGAAAGCTGTTCGCCCGCGGGGCCGATGTTCAGCACGGAGCAGCCTTCGTGGCGGCCTTTCAGCTCTTCCTCCACATGCTCTGTTTCCTTGCCCCAAAGATCAGCAGCGTCAAGAATTTCGTACTTTCCGTCAACAATGTTCATATAAACAGGTTTGTCGGCCTTGCCTTCGATGATCATCAGATCGTATCCGGCATATTTAAGCTTTGCGCCCCATACGCCGCCCGAGTTCGAGCAGGCTATCATATTGTTAAGAGGCGACTTTGTGATAACCATGTAACGGCAGCCCGTAGGCACCGCAACACCTGTAAGAGGCCCGGTGGCAATTATAACCTTGTTGCCGGGCGATAACGCGTCAACCATTGGGTCGACTTCATCG
>WRAA01000151.1 GCA_009780445.1 Defluviitaleaceae bacterium | reverse complement strand
TCATGTTTTTGTTGGACGAAGGCGGGCGCGTCGTCGTGCGCGATATCGCCGCCGGATCCCCCGCCGACAACGCGGGCATCTCCCCCGGCAGCATCATCACACGGGTGGACAGCGTAGACCTCACGGCCGAAAACTACACGGACATCTTCGCGCGTCTGCGCAGTCCGGAGCTGCTCCGCGCCACCTTCGACGTCTATCTGAACGGCGAGACGCGCCGCATCCCGCTCACCAAGGCACACTTCGACGACCCAACGGTACGCGCCGTCTCAGTTTCGGAAATTGTGCAGGGCGCGCCCGACCACATCGGCTACATCCACATCCAACGCTTCGCGCGCAACACCGCGCCGCAGGTCTACGCCGCTATCGAGGGCTTCCTCGAAAGCGGCGTCACCCACGTGATCCTGGATCTGCGCTACAACCCGGGCGGGGACCGCGATTCCGTAAACGACGTAGCGCGGATGCTGGTTCCGCAAGGCATCATCTACTCCACCATCGACAGCCGCGGTTCCAGCCGCCCTGTCCATTCCCGCCTGACGGCCACCTACTTCGAGCATGTGGCCGTGCTGACAAACAGCCGCACGGCCTCCGCCGCCGAGCTCCTGGCCTTGGCCGTCAGCGAGTCCGGCGCGGGAACCATCGTCGGCCAGCGCACCTTCGGCAAGGGCAGCATACAGACCATCTTCCCCCTCACCCGCGGCGACTACTTCATCTTCACCACCATGGAATACTTCGGGCGCAACGGCACGCGCATCAACAATATCGGCGTGTCGCCCGATATCGCGGCCGCCATCCCCGACTATCTGCACGGCGAAGCCCTGCCCGACTACGACGGCACATCCGACCGCATCCCCTATGTCAAGCAGCTTCTCGACTTCCTGGGTTATCCCGTAGGCACGCCGGACACCTACCACGACACCACCACACGCGCCAGCATCGAGCAGATCCAGTCATACCACGGCATCACGCCCAGCGGCCTGGTGGACACCACCACAGCCTTCCTGCTGGACAGCCTGCTCCGGCGCGAACTCGCACGCAACGATATTGCGCTGCGCCAAGCTTTGGATATCTTGACGTGATAAAACAAGACCGTGGGGCGTTGCCCCACACCCCACAAGGGCTTCGCCCTTGACCCATAACTATGAGATTTGTACTTGGTTGGCGCAAGCCACTTGCCATACAAATTTCAAAATTACGGGTCAAGGGCGAAGCCCTTGTGGGGTGTGGGGCAACGCCCCGCGGTCTTGTCCCTCTATAGCTTTACGGCAAGTTCTGCAACCGTGCGCGTGCGCGTTGCACATAGGCGGAGTGCGGGAACTCGGCTATTACGCTTTGGTAGTAGCGTGCGGCCAGGTTATAGTTGCCGTTGCGCTCCGCGATCGAACCGCGGTGGAACAGCACGCTGGGGTAGAAGTGCGGCTCGTTGGCCGCGCCGAAGCTGATGGAGAGGTCCAGCTGTTCAAGGGCTTCGGCGTAGTTGCCGCTGTCATATTCGGCGATGGCAAGCTGCCAGAACTGCCGCGCCGCCTGCGGGTAGACCTCATTGATCAGGGCGTTGGCCACGCTCTGGAACTCTTCGGTCAGGCCGCTTAGGTCGTCGCCCAGGCTGCGCAGGAGCATCGCGGCCTCGCTCATCTCCCCCGCATCGCGGTGGGCGGTGGCGTTCACCACAATCTCTATGCGCTGGCGAAGGGTGGCCTGCGCGGAAAGTTCGTCGTTCTCGTGCGTAAGCTGGCGTATCAACAGCTCCTGCATGTCGTTGCGCTCCGTGTTTGCGGCGGATTCTTCGGCCAAGCGCTGCTCCACCTCTGTCAGCGACTGCCGCAGGCTCGAAAGCTCCGCGTGCGAAGCCGTGACCGCGCCCGGCAGAACCAGTATCCAGAACAACGCAAACGAAACTATCGTCCCGATCAGGAACGACAGTATCTCGGCAAGGTGGAAGCTTTCGCCGAACATACGCTTGCTGCGCTGGTCGGCCACTTTGGCGGAGTGCGACGCTCCGCCGGGCGGCATCTTGGCGGCGCGTTTCGATTCCGGCCGGATCTTGGCCGGGTGCAGTTCCTTGTAGTATCTCATGGCGATTGGGTTGTTGATGTCCAGCGACAACACCTTCTCCACCAAGGACGCGGCGCGGGGCTTGTCCTTCTGGATCAAGTAGCAAAACGCCAGCAAGTTGAGCGCGTCCACAAATGCGGGGTTGATCTCCAAGGCCTTCTTCAGCTGGATAATGGCCATGTCGTCGGCCTTCTGCTTCAGGTACTCCAGCGCGTTGTTATACATCTTCACCGCGTCGCCCATCTGCTCCAGCCTGCGCGAATTGGCCTGCAGCCTGTCGATATACGCCGTTGCCTCATTATTCTCCCGCATCTGCGACGTGCTGATGACCCAGTGCTTTATCGCATCGCCCACGTATCCCACTTCGAAGTAAACCAGCCCCAGCAGGTTACGCGCCATGATATTGTTCTTGTTAAACTCGATAGACTTCGTAAGCAGTGCGATCGCGCCTGTAAGATCCCGCAGCTTGGCCTGTGCCAGCCCTTTGTTATACAAATTGCAGCTTATCACGGCCGTCTGCTGGAACAACACAGAATCGACCCCGCACGCAGGGCAAACATTGTTTATCACGTTTACTTTTGCGCAGTTGGGGCATTTCATGACTGATGGTTCCTTTCGGTTATCTTGGTGGAAATGTATTGCAGCAGATCCATCACGTCCTTGACTTCATCAGACTTTATCGACTTCTCAACATCGTCCATGCCCAGCACCGGCTTAAACTTCTTCAATTCCTCTTTGAAATCCAACACTGCGATGCATCCTTCCGTCTAACCATTTCGCAAACTGTTACCACTATCATTATACAGGTTTGCGGGCAAATATCAAGAGCAACATCAAAAAAAGGTTTCAACAGAACCGGGCTATCTGCATAATATGTATGATGTGCTATTGCGAAATCTTTTTCGACAAAATTTTATGGTAGAGGGTGGTTTTGTTGTTTAATACTGTCTTGCGGCTGCTATGCCTGCTTTCGTATATAACGAACAGCAACTCATTCCCCAAACCTCTGACATCCGCCGAAGAGCGCGAGGTTCTGCAACGTTTCGCAAGCGGAGACACCGAGGCGCGGAACACCCTCATAGAACGCAACCTCCGCCTGGTGGCGCACATCGTCAAGAAATACTCCAACCATATCAAGGATGCCGAAGACCTCATATCCGTCGGAACAATCGGCCTGATCAAGGCCATCTCAACATACAACATCGGCAAGGGCACAAAGCTGGCAACCTACGCCGCAAGATGCATTGATAATGCTATCCAACCGCAACGGCTCTACTGGGACAAAAGTCGGCAAACGAGACCCCTTTGGGTACAAAATAGCAGACTTTTGAATGGCTTTCGCGGACATTGGTTATAATGGTGCGCTATTCTAACAATGCCGGCTTGTCATACCCTAAATGCTCTTCCATTTCAGCTTCAAGCATTTTTTTCAAACGTTCCGGCGAAAAGGGCTTTGAGCTTTGTTGTGATCTCAGCAGGTGTTTCGCATTCTTCTGATAGCATAGCCACTAATTCAAGCTCTCTTTCATTCAATCGTGTCATTGGTCATCTCTCCTTAAATTTTGATATGGAGATCATTACCATTTACACGGTTGGAAATACGCTCTCGTAAGATTGTCTGCAAGCATCCCTTTTTTACAGCGGTCAGCAGTGCCATTTTCTGCTCTTTAGGGCAGGACATTTTCTCTATGTGTTTAACTACCGCTTCAGCGTGGATAAGGGCAATTTTTCTTTGCAATATGTAAATATCCTCTTGTTTCTTTGGGAAATGCATAATTATATCGGGCATAAAGACTATCACCTCGGCTAAAGACCTCAGATGATGTTTATGCCCGATGTTTGTACATATTGATTTGTCCACAAAAAATTGGTTGTAAATCATAAAAATTAGGCTATAATAATATTATATATTAAATTAGCCGAAAAGATGAAGCTGCCATGTATTTCATTCGCCATGCAGATGAAGCCATCCGAAAACTATTGAAAACTACCGGTCTTAGCTCAAGAGTAGATTAAAGAAAATACTACCTGATTTTGATAGTAAAGATGATGCTGTTATGGATTGTTTCCAAGCGGAATGAGTATAATATAAGCCTAAAACGTAAACGAAGAAAATGTCATTATGACCCTGATTTTATGGCAAACGTGATGTTGAGTGTGGTCTAACTTTTTCATGCGTTTGCCCTGGTATAATCGCAACGCAGTAGCAAAAATGCTCAAGAAACCGGGCTATAGCCAGCAGGCCACCAAAAAGACTTTGACTGCAAAGCCTTCACGCGAAGACCGTAACAAGCAGTTTGAGTACATAAACTCCGAAACCCTTGATGCAAATGCACAAGGTAATCCTGTCCTCTCTATAGATGCCAAGAAAAAGGAGAACATAAGAAATTTAAAGAATAACGGAAGAACATATCAACCCAAAGCAAGCTCTGTAGAAGTTCTTGACCATGACTTCATCATAAGGGGGCTTGGTCGCGCTACACCCTATGGAGTTTATGACGTATTTGCCAACCAAGGCTTTGTAAATGTCGGTATAAGCAAAGATACTGCTGTTTTCGCTGTAGAGTACATTCGCAGATGGTGGTACTGCGAAGGCCTTATTGAATATGATGCGTCCGCCGAAATCGTCATATCCCCCGCCCATATAGATTTCTGCCGCCCAACTTCCTGATGCCGCCTTTGTAGACAGCATCGGCGATCAGCTCCCACGTATCGGTGATCGAATCGTTGACATACTCGCGCAATTATTGCTGGCAAATCATTCAGCAGCATTTGCTTCTTACCTTCCGACGCGTATGCGCGGAACTGCTGTGCCAACACCTCCGGCAGCTTATGATACAGCCCGTTTTCAGGCTCTTCGATGCAAAGAAACGGCGAAGGGTCAGGGTCTGCCGGTAATAGTAGGTACGCAAAGACCTTCAGCGTTCCGTCAGACATTTGCTGTGCCGAAAACGCCTCGTCAAATCCCTTGGCGTAAAACTTCAACAGCAGCCTTTTGTCCGCCATAGGCTCTGTAGATATTTTTTCCATCCCTGGTATCTTTCCTGCGATATCGGCCGGTATTTTCCTAAACTGCTCCGGCTGGTCGCGCTCCATATACTGCACAACATTTCCGAGATTGTCGCCGTACTTACTTAGCTTTTTCTAAGGTCTGGCCATGTTGTACCTCCGTGTTAGAGCATTAAAGCAGTTCCGCTTGAGACTAAGGGTCAAGCGGAACTGCTTTAATAGTCCGCGGGGCGGTCCTGGCGGCGGCCCAGGGCGTAGCTTATTGCGTCCATGATGCGCTTGGCGGCGCGGCCGTCGCCGAAGGGGTTGGGGGCGG
>WRAA01000150.1 GCA_009780445.1 Defluviitaleaceae bacterium | reverse complement strand
TTTGAAAACCCCATTTCGGCGCATTTTCGGCAAATTTTCCGCCGTGCGTCGTCAGCTTTTTCCTACGCTGACGCTCCGGATGCTAGACGTGTGCCACCGGCACACAGCATTCTAGCGAACCACGAGGGTTCGCGTCGTCGTCGCTTCCTAGCCCGGCAAAAAATTATGCTCGAAAATTCGCCGAAAGCGGGTTTTCAAACACGCCCTAAACACGACGGGCTTCAACGGCGTGTTTTGTGAAGCAGAGGAACTACAAAAAGTTAAAGTGCTATATTAAAAAAACGGGGCTGCCGCCACCATTTTTATGGTTTTGCGACAGCCCCGTTTTTTACCGCCTAAGGTTGATGCCCAGCACACCGCCCAGGCCGCCGCCTGCGACCGAGAGTATGACGAGCGTGATGGTGCGGGTGTCTACGGCGAAGCCGCGGTTCACCCATATGCCGATGGCCACGAGTATGACGGCATAGGCCACGCCCGCGAGTATACCCCACAGCCAGCCGCGGCTGTTGGCGCCCTTTGCAGAGTCGAAGCCCGCGACTATCACGGACACCAGGCACGTCAGGGTGACAATAAGCGGCAGATTCTCGCCGGTGAATGTGGAATATGTAATCAGGATGGCGTAACCGATCAGCACGATGCATGTGATAGCATATGCGATCAAGGTGCCGGATACCAGCGCGTTCACCCGCGCGCCTATGTCCTCCATTGCTGCGAACTTCTCCGACGTTGACTTTGCGGCAGACCTCATATAATTCCCCCCAGAAAAATGTTGTGCAATCCGGCAAATTGCTGTATAGTGAACTAAGTTGACAATGCACTGTATAATGTACTGCGAATGCGTGCCGAATATGACAGAATCACAGAGGATCAGGATGAGAGCGATAGATTTGCACATGCACAGCATGTATTCAGACGGCACGCTCACGCCGGCGGAAATTGCAGCACGCGCGAAGCTTCGCGGCTTGGCGGCGATAAGCATTACGGATCACGACACCGTGGCGGGCTGCGCGGAGGGCGAACGCGCGGCCGCCGCGGCCGGCATAGAGTTTGTGCATGGCTGTGAGATAAGCGCGTACCAAGACGGTCTCCAGCTGCACATCCTGGCATACTTGCTTGATCCGCGCTCGCAGACGCTGGCGGCGCGGTTTGCCAAACTCGCGCGTCTGCGTGACGAACGCAACAGGGACATGCTGGCCGCTCTGACGGGTCAGGGCATGGAGATCGACGAGGACAGCTTACGCCGCTGTGCGGGAAGCGATATCGTAACAAGATCCCACTTCGCCATTGCCCTGCGCGACGGCGGTTATGTGGGCAGCATACAGGAAGCGTTCGACAGATACATCGGCTATGGCGGCTCGGCGTTTGTGCCGCACGAGGGTATGACCGTGCGCGACTGCATTGAGTTCATAAGGGGCGAAGGGGCGATACCCGTGCTGGCGCATCCGTTTTTGTACAAGCTGGAGGACGACCGGGCGGAGAAGCTTGTGGCGGTGTTGGCGGGTTACGGCCTCATGGGCATTGAAGTGTTATATGCGTCGCACACCGTGGCACAGACAGGGCTTGCCAAACGCTGGGCAAAAAAACACCGCCTTGTGGAGACAGGCGGGTCGGACTTTCACGGGGAACACAGGCCGCACACCGACATCGGGGTTGGCCGCGGAGATCTGTTTGTTCCGTATAGTGTTGTCGAGAATTTGCGTGTATTACAGCAGGCGCATTAGCGACCGCGCGGAGTCCAGAACATCTTCGAGACAGCCAAGCGCGGTGCGCTGCAGCAGCAGCATCGCGTCAAGCTCGCTGTACACCAGTGACAGATCAGAGTTGTTATGTAACAGCTCCCGCCGAACGGTATCGAGAGGTTTCAGTGTGTCCAGCTCCGACAGGGTTTGCCTGAGCGCAAGCGCCTTGCACTGCGATGTCGCGGAGAAATTGGTGAAGGAGTCTATTTGGTCGCGCGTGAGATACTTCTTGCTAAGCCTTAGAAAGTCCAGTGTTGCCGAAATTTTTTCGGCAATCTTATTTTTTTCCTTGGCAAGGATGTAGATTTGCCGCGAGTTGTCCTCGATAGATGCTATCATCTCGTTGATACGCGCCGGGTCGGCCGGGGGCATCGTGACTGCGCTTGCGCGGTCATACATCAGGTCGTAGGCGGTCGCTTGTAATAACACGGACAGTCCTCCAATGTGGTCTAGTGGTTAGTAACTATATTCTGCCACACAATTATGATCAAGGTGTGAACAAAGGGTAAACAGTGTATTAATGCCGCGATAGGACATATCTCACATAAGACGGCGCGAAACACAGCGGATTATTGCCAATACGGACGGTATTCGACACCAACACGCGCCGAATACCGTCCATGTGCTTAGAACCTGTTTAGCATCTTTTCGCCATTGTCTTGGCGTCCGGTTTTCCGCCCTTCGTCGTCACCTTCTTCTAGCGTACCCGATGGGTACGCGTCGTCGGCGGTTCCTGGAATGGCGAAAAACCGGCTCGCCAATCCAACGGCAAAAAGATACTAAACAGGCTCTTAGAACCGCCCGCCTGACAACATCATCAGCATCATCAGCATCATCATCGAATTGTCGCCGCCTCCGCCGAACATTCCCGGAAACATCATCATGAGCATGAAGAACATCATGAAGGTATCGTTAGAACCGGGCGCAGCGTGAAACCCCGATGCCATTGGATTCATGCAAAAAACCTCCCAAGAGATATAAGTTCTATATCCTATGGAAGGTTTGCGAAAAGTTGCATGTCCCGGGGAGTGTTCTCAAACACGCCCTAAAGTTCATCCCACATGGCGATCTCCCAGCGGCCTGTTTCCGGGTGCTGGAACAGCTGGTAGCTGTAGTGGAAGCTCTGGCCGTTGCTGATAAACTTGATGACATAGACGGTGCAGCGGTCGGGGCTGAAGCGGTTGAACACGGGCGGCCCCTGGTGCAGGCCCACAAGCTCGATGCCCATGTCATACTCCACGCCGCGGGCGAACAGCAGGTTCGAGAGCTGTTGCTGGAAGGGGTTGAGGTCGTAGAGGGCTTGGGAATACAGCCCGCGCTGGAACCGCAGTATCTGGGAGATTGTGTAGGTGTCGCTGCGGTCCCAGCCGTAGAGCAGGCGGAAGGTGTTGTTGTAGAGCCGCATTACGGCCTCGGGGGTATCGGGGAAGTTGTCGTCCAGATTTATTGTGCGCACCTGCGCCAGGAGCTCGTACAGGTTTATCGCGCCGTGTTCGGCGATAGCCTCGTTTGAGTCGGGCGGGCGCAGTGCGAGTGCCACAACCGTGGCGGCGGCGATAGCAACGCAGCCAAGAAAGACTATCAGCAGGAACAGGGGGGATGACTTCTTTTTCTTCTTTGCTATCGCTACCACCTCGTTACCGGTTGAATTTCACTGTACGTATTGTTCCGGTTTTCAACCGGAACAGCTGGATTATTCGAGAATCCCCAGGATGCCCTCTTTCGGAAGGGAACCAGTGACACGCTTGACGACTTCGCCGCCGCGGAAGGATATGAGAGTGGGGATGGAGCGCACGCCGTACTTGGAAGCAACCTCGGGTGCGTCCTCCACATTAATCTTGCAGATCACAACGTCGTCGCGCTCGCCGGAGATTTCGTCGAGAATGGGCGCGATAACCTTGCAGGGGCCGCACCAGTTCGCGTAGAAGTCCACAAGGATCGTCCGTGTCTCCTGCGCGAGAATGCTTTCAAATTCGTCCTTAGTAACCTGTTTAGCTGCCATGTGTATCGTACTCCTTTGCTTTTCTTAGTATGTCCAGGCTAACGCCTGTTATCCATTGCTTTTGCCCGCCGCCTGTACTCCATCAGGTCGTTGAAGATGGTCTTGATCATGGCCACGATGGGGATGGCAAGCACCATGCCGGCTATGCCGTAGTAGGCTCCGCCGATGGTTATGCTGAATATCACGAGGAACGGGCTCATGTCGAAGCTGTCGCCGAAGAGCTTCACCTTGATGACATTGGCGTCGATCTGCTGGAGGATCAGCAAAAATATCGCAACGGCGACGGCCGTGCCGACATCTTCCGAGAGGAACACCACAAGTATCACAATAAGCGAACCCACGATGGAGCCGAAGTACGGCACAAAGTTGGATATGCCGATGATAAGTGCGAGGATCAGGCTGAAATCGACCCGCATTATCGACAGCGTGACGACGGTGATGGCCACCAGGATCAAGCTGTCCACCACCATGCAGTAGATGAAGGTCTTGAGGTTCTCGTTGGTGTTGCTGAGGTACTTGAAGAACACCGACGAAGTTTTGACAGGCACGAAGCTGTTTATCAGCCCGATGAAGAAGAACTTCATGCGGCGCGCGTCCAGCAGGATGTAGATGGTGGAGATTATCGCGATAACCGCGCTGATAACAAACGTGGCCGCGCCGAACACGCCGACGATAAACGCAAGTATCGAGTCATAGCCGATAAAGTCGAATATCTGCACCAAGGTGAGGTCATACATCAGAGTTTGCAGCCCCAGGATCTGGATGACATCATCGTTGCCCGTAAGATCCTGTACAAAGTACACAAAGTTGTTGATGTGCGCGGGGATGTACACAGAAAATTCCTGGATGCTCGCCACAACTTCGGGGATAACTACAACCAGCGTAAGCGCGATAAACGCCACAGCCACAAGCAGCGTGACCATAACGCTAAGCCCGCGCGCCCTGCGTGCGACATAACCGACACTCACGCCCACCAGCCGACGCTCCAGCGCGCTGCACGGGATGTCCAGCAGATACGCCATGATAAAGCCCGCCACAAACGGCGACAAATGCCGCGTAAACGTTGAAAGCCAGCCGCCCACAACCTCGATATTGCCGATTATCGTAAAAGCTATTATGCCGGCCAGTATCAAGAGGAAGGACGAAAACCACCTCTTGAACTCCTCGCGGTTCATCAGCTTCATGCACTTGCTCCTCGTACGGTATTAGGTATATCGTATCACAAACATACCGTGATTGCAAGGGGCTACGGAAGCAATGCCCCCAGCCTCTTGCTTACGGCGTCCCAGTTAATGGAGGTTATGAACTTTTCGATATAGGCGGCCTTGTCGGTGCCGTAGTCCAGGAAGTAGGCGTGTTCGTACACGTCCAGGACCAGCAGGGGATAGGTTCCCGGGATTTGGCCTTCGTTGTGGGCGTCTTGCAGCAAGTTTCGGAAGGTCTTGGTGCGCTGTTCATAGGCCAGCAGACACCAGCCGCGGGCGGAAAGGGCGCAGGCCCGAAAGTCGATCAGCCATTCGTCATAGGTGCCGAAGCTTTCTTCGAGAACGGTCATGGTCTTGTCGCAGGGGCTGGTGGGCTTCGCGCTCATGTTCTGGAAGTACATTTCGTGCAGGATAACGCCGGAGAGCGCGAAGGTCTCGGCGACTTTCAGGCCGCG
>WRAA01000149.1 GCA_009780445.1 Defluviitaleaceae bacterium | reverse complement strand
TTGTCGAAAGACAAGGAAGTGACGACGCCGCGAACCCGAAGTGGTTCGCAAGGAGGAGCTGACGCAGGATTTCGGCAAAAAGACCGCGAAGGCGCATTAAATTTAGTATTGGAGGAGCACTAGGTGTTTCCGCTGTTGCTACACAGCGTGCCAACAACATGATTATCGCCTTAGCTTCAAAGCTCATTTCCGTGCCTCCTTACATTAGATACGTATAGTGTATACCCTCACGCACTGCCGGTCAATAATTTATTTGCGAAATATGGCCAAAACACTTGAAAGATTGCCGCGTGCTATAGTAGAATGGTAATACACTACTGATATGGCTGGTGATACTAATGATAAACAAGAAACCCGCGAAGATCACGCCGCGCAAGCTTGCCGCTGTTGTTGCGGTGTTTTGCGCGGTTCTTGCGATATGCCTGATGTACTTTAATTACCGCAGCGGCCAAGTCGCGGCGACCATCAACCTTGCGGACGAACCCTTCCTTACGGCGGAAGAGCGCAGATTGCAGATCACTTATCTTGTGCAGGTCTCCGGGGAGGTGCTGGAGCCGGGCGTGTTCGAGGTTTCGCCCGGAACACGCGTGATGGACATGCTGGAGCTTGCGGGCGGCGCGAATTATTACGCAAATCTGGAGCGGCTGAACCTTGTGGGTTTTGTGCGCGACGGCCAGCGCGTGGACGTGCCGCGCACCGTGGAAGTGGTCATACCCATAGACCAACAGGAAGGCGATGTAGAGCGCATAAACATTAACACCGCGGACCAGCAGGAGCTTATGCGCCTGCCTGGTGTCGGCCCGCAGACCGCGGCAAACATAACGGCGTTTCGCCGTGCCGTCGGCTACTTTGGCAGTATCGAAGAGATCATGGAGGTTCACGGAATAGGCGAAGGTATGTTCTCGCGGATATCCATGTTCATAACAACAGGCGAAGAGGCCGCAGAAACGGAGGAATAACGTGCCATACCGAGTATTGGTCGTCGACGACGAAAAGCTGATCGTGAAGGGCCTCAAGTTCGCGCTGGAGCAGGAAGAGATGCTGGTGGACGCGGCGTATGACGGCGAAGAGGCTCTGCGCCTTATGCGCGAAACCGCCTATGACATAGTGCTGCTGGACGTGATGCTGCCGCGGCTTGACGGGCTGGAGGTCTGCCAGCAGGCGAGGGAGTTCACCTCCGTGCCGATCCTGATGGTGACGGCCAAGGGCGAGGACATGGACAAGATAATGGGGCTGGAGTTCGGCGCGGACGACTACATCACCAAGCCCTTTAACATCATCGAGCTGAAAGCGCGCATAAAGGCCATTTTGCGCCGCTCTGTGCGCAAGATGGATCTCGCGCCCACAAAGGCCAACACCATGAAGGTGCGGGAACTGGAGCTTGACGCGGAATCGCGCAGGGCCAGCATCGGCGAGTCCGAGGTGAACCTCACCGCCAAGGAGTTCGACCTTCTCGAACTTCTGATGGAGAACAAGGGCAAGGTCTACAGCCGCGAAACCCTGCTGAACACCGTCTGGGGCTACGACTATCCGGGAGACGCGCGCACCGTGGACGTACACATCCGCCGTCTGCGCGAAAAGATCGAGACCAACCCGAGCGATCCGCGGTACATCCACACAAAATGGGGTGTAGGCTATTACTTCCAGTAAGAACTTTCTGTACGGTATGCTGCGCAACAAGGACTGGCTGTTCAGCTGGCGTTGGAAGCTGTTTGTCATCTTCATCACGATCAGCGTTGTGCCGCTGGTTGGCTTCTACATGATGATGCTGGCCGCCACCAACGACTATTACATACGCGACAAGGAGACAACCCTGCTGGCCACCGCCAACATCATCGCGGGCAGTATCGTGCGCGGCAACTTCTTAACAGACCCCGCCACACGCCACGACTTTGACGAAGTTATCATCGAGCGCGGGCGCGACGGCGGCTTCCGCGTGATGGTGATAGACAGCATGGGGCTTGTCGTTAACGACTCCTTCGGCAGTGAGACCGGCCGCGTGCTGGTGGTGCCGGAGGTCATCCGCGCTATCGAGGCCAACAACCGCGTGAACACCCGCTTCGCCGAAGAGAGCGTCTACGCCGCCGCCGCAATCACCAACGCCGATGGCGACAACGTGGCCGCCGTGCTTATCGTGTCGTCCATAGATGAGATACTCGCGTACGGCGAGGAGATGCAGGAACGCTTCGTGCTGTTCGTGCTGCTGATTGTTGTGATACTGACGGTGCTGGTGCTGGTGATCTCCAAGCTGGTGATCAACCCGCTTAACAACTTCGTGCGCGTGGTGGAACGCGCCGGCGAAGGCCACTTCGACGAAAAGATACACATACGCGGCCGCGACGAATACTCCAAGCTTGGGCGGGCCTTCAACCATATGGTGAGCAAGCTTGCCCTGTCCGAAAATTCGCGCGAGGAATTTGTGTCGAACGTATCGCACGAGCTTAAAACGCCGCTTAGCTCTATCAAGGTGCTTACGGAGTCCATCCTGCTGATGGAGAATGTCCCCACCGAAATGTACACCGAGTTCCTGAAGGACATCAACTCCGAAGTTGACCGCATGAACAACATCATCAACGACCTGCTGACGCTGGTAAAGCTGGATCAGCACGAACTGCCCCTGAACATGAAACCCACCGACATCAACCGCATGACGGAGGACACCCTGCGTCGTCTGGCACCCCTGGCCGCGCAGAAGGATATCGAACTCTTCTACGAAAACATACGCCCCGTGACAATATCCGCCGACGAAATGAAGCTTAGCCTTGCGCTGTCCAACATCGTGGAAAACGGGATCAAGTATACGCCCGAAGAGGGCAGCATCACCGTCACCGTGGACTGCGACCACCAACACCTGTTCATCAGCGTGTCCGACACCGGCATAGGCATCTCCGAAGAGGATCACCCAAAGGTGTTCACCCGGTTCTTCCGCGCAGACAAAACGCGCAACCGCGAAACCGGCGGAACCGGCCTTGGGCTGGCCATAAGCCACCAGACCGTGCTGCTGCACGGCGGCTCTATCCGGCTGGACAGCAAGGAGGGCGAAGGCTCCACGTTTTTAGTACGCATACCGCTCAGAGGCTAAGCAAGGAGGACGCCATGCAGGAAATACTGAACACCAAGATCAAGGTGCTTCTGACGATACTGGCCGTGCTGCTGGTTTCGCTGGCGGCGTGGTTTGTGTTTGCGGGCGCGGACGAGCCGCCCGAGGGTATGGTGGCCGTGGATGTTTACCGCCTGAATGCCAACAGCGGCGCGCTTGTGCCGCGCCGCCACTTCGTAGCCGCCGGCGAACATGCCGACATGGCGCGTGACGTGTTCAACATATTTACGTCGCCCTCGTCCGACACGGCGAACCTGCGCTCTGCCTTCCCCTACGGCCTTGCCATGCCCGCGCTGTTTGCCGCGCCCTACGCCGCAAACGGCGGCGGTCTCACCGTCAACTTTTCGCGGGAGTATCTGGAGCTAACGCCGGCCGACGAACTGTACCTGCGCGCCGCCCTGGTGTGGACGATGACCGGGCTGGAGTTTGTCGGCGACGTGCGGATCCTCGTGGAGGGTGAAGAGATCCTGCGCAGCGACAATGTGCCGCTGGGCGCGCTCAACCGCGTCAACACAGCGGCTTCGCCGGCCATCTCCCCGGTGCGGGTGGACTTCGAGCGCGTGACGATCTACTTCATCGACCGCGACGAGCTTGTGCTGGTTGCGGAGGAACGGCTGGTGCGCGTGAACCCGGAGCGTCCCATCGAGAACTACTACATCGAAGCTCTGATAGAAGGGCCGCGCAACCTCGCGCTGTCCGCCGCTGTTCCCGCCGAGACACGCCTCTGGGGCGACGTGCAGACCAACGACGGCACGGCCTATGTGAACCTTAGCGGGGATTTTGTGGCGCGGAGCGCGGGTTCCCCCGAGATCCTGCGGCTTAGCATCATGTCTGTGGTGAACTCGCTGACAGGCCTGCCTGACATCTACCGCGTGCAGTTCCTGATAGAATCGGAGAAGGTGGACAGTCTGCGCGGCATATGGGAGCTTCACGCGCCGATCTACCGCGACGAAACATTCATATCCGCCACACAGCCCGACCTATGAAGCGGCCGTTAGTCCACGCTCTGGCGTTCTTTGCCCTCGGCATTGCGGCAGGCTACTTTTTGGAGGCTGGCGTGTGGGTGTTCTTTGTGTTGTGCGCAGTCATCACGGGCTGCTTGTGGGTGCTGTACCGCTGGATCGGCGTGGTGTTTCTGCCGCTGTTTGCCGTGGCGGGTTTTGTCGCCATAACGCTTAGTGTCGCGCCGCCCGACCCGAATGTGGAGGAGCTTGCGCGGCGCAACGGGGAAGCGGTGTTCGCCGGGCGTATCGTCCAGCTTACCACCACGCGCAACGGCAACCAACGCGCCACCGTGGTGCTTAGCTCCGTGCGGCACGGCGGCGAAGTGTTCGAGAGCCGCGCGCGCCTTACGGCCGTTATCAGCGAACAGAGCTTCACGCGCTACGACCTCTACCGGCCGGACTACGCCTACAGCGTACCCGTGTACGAGCTTGCAAACCCGGAGGTTGTGAACGGCCAGTACATAGTATTCACTGGCACGCCGCGTCAGCTGCGCCGGTCACGCAATCCCGGCGGCTTTAACGAGTTTGTGTTCTACCGAAGCCGCGGCATCGACTATTCCGTAACGCCGCAGATACTGCACGCCGGCGAAGTTCGCCGCACCCCGCTGACAGTGCTGGACGACTTCCGCGGGCGTATCGCGCAGATCTACGACGCGGCTCTGCCGGAGCGCGAAGCGGGGATCGCCCGTTCTATAATCCTGGGCGACAGGGCGGGGCTGGAGCGGGATGTGACGGAGCTGTTCCGCCGCGCCGGCATCGCGCACATCCTGACCATATCGGGCCTGCACATCTCCATTGTGGCTCTTGCGCTGGAGAAGCTGTTCAGGCTTGCCCTGCGCGAAAAGTACGCAGGCGTGGCCACCCTTGCTATCGTCGGGGTCTATGTGGCGTTCACGGGTTTCGGCCTGCCAGCGGTGCGCGCCTTTATCATGTACTTTGTGCTGACCCTTGGCCGCCTTATCGGCCGGGACAGGGATCTGCTCACATCTATTTCGCTGGCGGCTCTGATCCTGCTGGCCCTGCGGCCTACCCAGCTGTTCGACATCGGCTTCGGCTTTTCCTTCGGCGCGGTGTACGCAATCGCCATAGGCGGCCCCGCCTGCAACAGTATGATCGACCGCTTCGCGGACAGGTTACGCCCGCCGTACAAGCATATACTACAGACCAATATCGTGCGCAACTCTGTCATGACCACCATCGTCATCACCCTGTTCACCCTGCCGCTGGTGGTCAACACGTTTTCCTACTTCCACCCATACAGCATCGTCACCAATACGCTGACCGTGCCTACGCTCTTCGCGGCT
>WRAA01000148.1 GCA_009780445.1 Defluviitaleaceae bacterium | reverse complement strand
TTCCGCCGTGCGTCGTCAGCTTCTCTTTGCGAACCACAAGGGTTCGCGGCGTCGGCGCTTCCTAGCCCGACGAAAAATTGTGCTCGAAAATCCGCCAGAAGCGGGTTTTCAAACACGCCCTAGGAGGGTCACTATGTACGACATACACGATTACGAAGAGCTGGCCGTGCTCGTCGCGCTGGACGAGGATCACAGCTCGCTGGACGAACTGGCTGAGCTTGTGCGCACCGCCGGCGGCCGCGAAGTGGGGCGGCTGACCCAGAAGCGCGAAGCGCCCCACCGCGGCCACTATATCGGCAAGGGCAAGCTGGAAGAGCTGGCCGGCCTGGTATCGCTGACCGGCGCGACGGCCATCGTCTGCGATGACGAACTCACAAGCACCCAGCAGCGCGGCCTTGCCGAGGCTCTCGACGTAAAAATTCTGGACCGCACGATGATCATACTGGACATATTCGCGGCGCACGCAAGCACGTCGGAGGGCAAGCTGCAGGTGGAGCTGGCACAGCTTGGATACACCCTTTCGCACCTTAGCGGAATCGGCAAGCAGCTTTCGCGCCTTGGCGGCGGGATCGGCACGCGCGGCCCGGGCGAAAAAAAGCTGGAGACGGACCGCCGCCACATCCGCACGCGTATGGATCAGCTCCGGCACGAGATCGACAACGCGCTGTCCCACAGGGAAGTAGCACGCAAGGCGCGCAAACGCGCACAGCTGCCCTCCGTGGCCATTGTGGGCTACACCAACGCCGGCAAGTCCACCCTCATGAACGCGCTGGCCGACGCGGGAGTGGCCGCGCAGGACAAGCTCTTCATGACTCTGGACACCACCACCCGCACCATCAAGCTAAGCACCGGCCTGCAAGTGCTGATAAGCGACACGGTGGGCTTCATCCGCAAGCTTCCGCACAAGCTGGTGGACGCGTTTCGCGCAACTCTGGAAGAACTTGCCCACGCCGACATACTCCTGCACGTCATAGACGCGTCCAACCCGGATCGCGACAGACACATAGCAGTCGTCACAAAGACCCTGCAAGAACTCGGCCTCGGCGCGAAGCCCATTATCTGCGTGCTGAACAAGGTGGATGCCCTGCCCGGCCAGCCTCTGCCGCCGGCCGAAGCCTCGGCGCATATAGCTGTTCCGGTTGAAAACCGTCCCGTCAGGCGCAGGATTTTTCGCGTAGGGCTAGGAAACGACAACGACGCGTGCCCATTAGGCACGTTAGGCGGAGTTGACGACGCCATACGTGAAAAAGACAAGCCTGATGGGATGGTTTTCAACCGGAACAGCTATACAGTCCGCGTATCCGCCCTTACCGGTTTCGGTCTGGACAGCCTCATCACCGCCATCGAAAGCGCGGTGAATTCCCGGCACCGTTGGCTGCGGGTGCTGGTTCCCTACACCGAAGGCGCGTTGATCGCCCGCATCTACGAAACCGCACAGATCCACCTCTGCGAAGAGGGCGACGCCGGCTTTACCTTCGAGATCCACGCCAACGAAGAGCTGACAAACCGCCTGGCCAACTATACCTTCTGTTAACGATTGGCAAGGCCGTACTTGGTCTTGATCCTGTCCAGCTTCTCGAGCATGGGGCGCGATATCAGCAGCAGGAAGGTGACGGTTGCGGCGGCGTGGATCAGGTCGAAGGGGATGGCCTGTATGTAGGCCAGCAGGAACATCTCCGGCGTGGGAGAGGGCTGGAAGATGAGTACGCCGGCGGGGTTCATGATGCCGCCGTAGACGATGAAGGTGGCAAGGCCGCCGAACAGCGCGAGAGGGACGGGTGTGCGGCGAAGCAAACCCTTGCCGGACAGCGCGCCCGCAAGAAGGCCTATGACACCCAGCGCGAACATCTGCCACGGCGTCCACGGCCCCTGCCCGAAGATCATGTTGCCGGCGAAGGCCGTCATCGCCCCCACAAGGAAGCCGGCTTGGCCGCCAAAGGCCACCCCGGAGATAATGACCATGGCGACAACAGGCTTGAACTGCGGCAGCATAAAGAATGCCGCCCGCCCGGCAACGGCGATTGCGCATAACAGCGCGAGAACCACCAGCTCCCTTGCCCGCGGCTTGCGCCCTTCGAACATAAGGGCGACGGGCAGCATCGCCTGTAGGATGATCAGCACGGAGATAAGGCCGAACCACCTGTCGCCCAGGAAGTATATGCCCGCGTAGATCGTGAACGGAATAGCCGCCAGGATCGCCGCCGATGCCGCAACGACGTGCCTCGGCGGCTTGTTTTGCTGCGGATACGGAGCGGACACTTGCGGCGCGGGCGGGAAGTCTGATTTGTCTGCGCGGATGTTCGCGGCGGCGGCCGGAAGTTCCGGCGGGGGCGGCGGTTCCGCGCCCAGAACAGCCAGAGCATCCCCGACGGTTACTATGGCCGGAAGCACCCAACGCGCCATGCGGTTCGCGCCGGTTGTGTAGAAGCTGTTGCCGCTGAAAAATTCGCGCGGCGTGCCCTCGGCGGCTATGGAGCCGTCGAAGAACAGGGCGCATCTGTCGGCGTATTCCGCGCAGAACTCCACATCGTGGCTGACCATCACCACGGCCGCGCCGTCCTTGGCCAGCCCGCGCAGGATTGCGGCGAATATCTTCTTGTACTCCGCGTCCAGCCCCTTGGTGGGTTCGTCCAACAGCAGGATCTTGGGTTGCAGCAGGAGCAGCTTGGCCAGGGCGGCGCGTTGTTGTTCGCCGCCGGAGAGGTCGTGGGGGTGGCTTTCCAGTAGACCCTCCAGCCGGCACAGCCTTGCCGCGTTGTCCAGACGTGCCTCTTCCTCGTCCTTTGAAAGGTTACGGCCGGACAAGATTTCGAGCATGTCTTGCCGCACGGTGCCGGCTACGAACAGGGTCTGCGGGTTCTGCGGCAGAACGTACACTGCGGCGTCTGCGCGAACCTTCCCGCGCAGGGGCGTGTTAAGCCCGGCAATTACGGACAGCGCGGTGGTCTTGCCCGTGCTGTTGCCGCCGAGTATCGCCGTGATCCGGCCGTAAGACGCCTTGAAGGACAGCCCCTTCAACACGTCCGGCAAATTTTTGTCGTATCTGAACCACACTTCCTCCAGAGCTATGGCCACGTTTGTTTCCGGCGCGTGTTCGCCCGGGGCGGGGGGCAGCTTGCCGGCGTCCAAGGGCTGCCGCGCAAGCCAGGCCGCGCCGTCGCGCACAGTTACGGGGCAGGTATCGTCATTGCCGGGGCTGGCCGCCCATATGCGCATGGGCGCGGGCATTGCCGCAAACATGCCGTGGCCGCGGCTACGCAGAGCCAGCCCCACATCACGCGGCGTTCCGTCTGCGACAATCCGCCCGCCGTCCATCACGACAGCGCGTGACGAAAGCGGGAAGGCTTCCTCCGGCCTATGCTCCGTCAATATTACGGTAACGCCAAGCTCGCGGTTTATCTTGCCCAGCATGGCCAGGAACTCCCCCGCGGCAATGGGGTCCAGCCGGCTCGTAGGCTCGTCAAGGATCAGCACCCGCGGCTGCATGACCATTACGGAGGCAAGGGCGAGGATCTGCTGCTGCCCGCCCGAAAGCAAGGCCACCGGCCTGTGGAACCATGTCTGTATGCCGAAGAAGCTTGCCGTTTCCGCAACGCGCAGGCGTATCTCCGGGGTTCGCAGCCCAAGGCTCTCGAGACCAAAGGCCAGCTCGTGCCACACCTTGTCGGTGACTATCTGGTTCTCCGGCGACTGCATAACAAAACCGATCTTCGCGGCCGCGTCCTTTGCCGTTACCTCTTCCGGCGGCGTGCCTTCAAAGTAGATCCGGCCGGATCTTGTGCCGTGGGGGGCGGCCGAGGGCTTGAGATGCCGCAGCAGGGTCGTCTTGCCGCAGCCGGACGGCCCGCACAGCGTAACAAACTCCCCGCGTTCCACCGTCAGGCTTATGCCGTCAAGCACCGTCCTTCTGCTGTTTGCATAGGCGAAGGTCAGCCCTTCGATCTTATAATCTTCCACGCCAACTCCTCTTTCAAGCTTACAATTATGGGGAACACACACAGCGCGAAGTGCGCGGCAAACACACCCGCCGTTTGGCCGCCGCCCCACCGGCCTTGTATGGTGGGGAAGTAGCGGAAGTGATACGCGCCCGACAGTGCTCCCGCGACAACGGCGGCAACGCAGAGGGATATGAACGCCATAGCATAAACGTCACGCCGGCAGAAGCGGAATATCGAGAACATCGAGCGGCCGGGCAGGCCATAACCCCGCGCCTTCATGCTGTCGGCGGTCTCCATTGCGTGTTCCATTGTCCACGATACTGATATGGACAGTATCTTCGCGCCCTGCGCGGCTCGTTGCAGGATGTTGCCGCCGGACACGTCCCGGCCGATACCCCGTTGGGCGGCGGAAATCAACTTTATCTGCGCACCAAGGCGCGGCACAAAACGCAGAGACATGGAGAGCAGGAGGGACAGGGCCGGCGCGGCGCGGCCAAGGAGGTAGACCAGCTTGTCGCTCGTCACCACGGCGTTAAAACACGCAAACCAGGCCATGACGCTCACAAGCATCACAGCCGCCGCAATACCGTATGCCGCAGATTCAAGCGTAACCGGGTTTCCGTTCGGAAGATAGGTCAGGATGGTGGCGCCGCGGTGGTTGAACAGCGGGTTCATCGCCGCCGTAACAAGCACCATGGGCAGCATGTAGAGCAGCCCCGGCCGAAGAGCCTTCCTGCCCAAGAGGTATACCGCATAGCCGGAGGCGCAGACCAGCGACACACCAAGGCTCACGGGATGCATAAGGAACATGCCCAGCCCGATCACTGCCGTGAAGTAGGCCAGGCTTACGGCCGGGTGGAAGCCGGCGAACGCGCCGTCAGTCACCGTTCGCCACTACGGAGGCGGCCACGTCGCGGCCTAAATCCAGCGTGTATACCCACTCGATAACGTCCCCGGGGCGCAGCATGTACTGCGAAGAGCCGATGTCCGGGCTTTGTCCGTTTACCACATAGACCCAGCCGGACAACGCCCCCGCGTCAAACTCATGGAGATTGTTGATGCCCTCCACGAAGGACGAGCCAAGCAGCGGCGTAAAACGCGCCACCATGTGTATCCCGCCGCCCCGCATCTCCCGTTGAAGCACGTCGAACACGCTTTCGCCGTCAAACGCCGTCACCTGTGCCGCGGGGAATATCAAACCGTCCGGAGGAACAAGCTCGTGCTTTTCGGCATCCAGCAGGTGCATGTTGTGCAGGAGGTTGTCCGCACGAACCTCCAGGGTAACGGTGAAGCCGCCGCCGTCCGCTTCCGCCGCGGAGCCGCCGCTGAACCACGGCACCGCAAGCAGCACCAGCAGGATAACGGCAACCGCGGCGGCCGCAAGTCTGCGTTTTCGCATATTATAGCCATTCAACTTGAAAACACTCCAATCAAACTTGTCTTTTTGCGCAATTGCGTCGTCATTCAACCTGCGCTGACGCTCCGGATGCTGGACGTGT